>CBFCXB010000150.1:0-6448 GCA_965601905.1 uncultured bacterium
CATGGCGGACCGCCCGCGCGGGCATCTCGATAAAAAATTGAATTTCCTATAAATGCGGGGTGTCCGATAAGGGTTGTAGTCGAGCTTGTGGAGGTTGGGATCGAGACTCAAACAATTGCTTCCCTGAGGAAGTTCGACGAGCCCGATCTTGCCTCCAACTCGATTGACTGGACGGTTGAGGGTATCAGCGCAGATCCCGATAGCCACACTTACCAAATCATTTGTCATGTCTGGAATATCGAGGGAGATTATGATTATTGCTTCTCCAATGTTTTTGAAATAGTGGAAGAGCTCGGGAGCGGCAAGGGAGGGCAGATTCCCATACTGGGATTCGGGCTCGAAGACGGTACGGATCGGACATACCCGCTGCCCGGTTTCTCGAATGCGGCATCGGATCGGGACCGTATTAATTATTGGATATTCCCAATCAATCCGTCCGATAACGAAGGTGAGATATATCTTAACATAACAGGATGTAAAGACAAGGAACTTTTTATAAGGTCGATCGAGCTGATAGCTGTTGATGCGGTACCGGGGTACATGTTGACTCTAAGAGAATCTGAGCCTGTTCTAACAAGGGACGGCAAGGAATTTATGTCTGTGGTTTCTCTCGTGGAGAGTGGTAAGGGGAAAGACACCGTGCTGGGGGAGAACTGTCTCTTTGTTGAGAAATCGCAGAGTAGTCTGAAAAGCGAAGAAATCGAAGTTACCTCCTGTGAGAGCGTTGAGTTCAATTTCACCGTGCCAGGTGAAAGGGAGAATAAAGCGCGACACTATGTGTTGTGTTACAGCGGGGGGCTGGTTGATGCGGAAGGGGATGATGGAGAGGAGATACCGAAAATATTTGCCTTGATAGACCCGTATCCGAATCCGTTTAATCCAGTCACTACGATCGAGTTCCACGTACCTCGTAGGGCCAAGATAGGATTACACATTTACGATGTTGAAGGAAGGCTGATAAGGACTCTCACGGACGGTTATTGCATGCCCGGAGTGCACAAGGTGATTTGGGATGGATGTAACTCCGGGGCAAACAGGGTTGCTAGTGGTGTCTACTTTTGCAGGTTAGCAATACATAACGAGAGAGATATAACAAAGAAGATGGTCCTCCTGCGATGAGTGCCCAGCTAAGGGCACGTCATTCTAGTCGGCTGCAAGGTGCCGACCGGGATGAATATCAAAGGGTGTGCGCCTTCAGAAGAAAGTAAATAGAAACAGTCTGGAAGTAAAAAGACTGTTTCACTACATCCACGCATTGGATTCTTTGAATACGATGGTTTCTTAAGATTAAGAGATGCTCTACCAGATTATCTAAGAGGGATAGTCACGTTTGCCTATAAAACGGGATGCAGGAAAGGTGAGATCCTGGGATTGAGATGGGAGAGCGTGAATCTCCCAGAGGGTTTAATACGGCTTGAGGGCTCCGAGACAAAGAACAAGCAAGGGAGAACGATCCCCCTTGATAACGAATTGAAAGAATTGCTACGAAGGCAATTTGTAACCAGAAATATCGGTTGTCCTCATGTATTTCAAAGGGACGGGGAGCAGATAAAGGATTTTCGACATGCGTGGAGAAAAGCTTGTAATGAGGTTGAACTTACAGGTACCTTGTTTCACGATTTAAGAAGATCAGCGATCAGAAATATGGTACGAGCCGGGGTGCCCGAAGGTGTCTGCATGGCGATCTCAGGCCACAAAACAAGATCTGTGTTTGAGCGGTATAATATCGTGAATGATCAAGATCTGAAAGATGCGGCCCACAGACAGGAAGAGTACCTCCGAAAAAGAAAAATCGAGCAGGGGGCACAAAAGTGGGCACAATAAGGATTTGACAAAAATCACGACGGGTGTAACATATTGATAAATAACGTGTGCCGGGGTGGCGGAATTGGTAGACGCAGCGGACTTAAAATCCGCTGGTGCCTTAGCACCGTGCGGGTTCGATTCCCGCCCTCGGCATTTATCCCCTTATCCAGGGGCTATTCGTTCATGCAGGCACCGTCGTCCCCGCACGGGAGGACGGCAGGAACGGCAACCGGGATATCCACGCGAGGGCGGTTTAGATCACGCCCGGACCGTTCGCAGCGCCGGCGACCGGTCGAATATTCTCCTTATGTGTATGAACCGCAGGTAATCCTCGATCAGCTCTACCTCGATCCAATTCCTGCTCGATCAATCACTTGATAAATGGTAACATTCATGATATAATGCCCCCGGATGATCGTCTTCAGCTAATCTATCAAGGTTGTATATATGTGTCGGTATAGAACGGGCTGTATTCACATTTCCATCTGTCTCGCAGCTGCAGCTCTAATGCTGTCGGCAGCAGCACCGGCTCCGGCCCGCGCCGTCCCGCCGCGGCCCGGGATCTACGATCCGAAGACGGGTACTTCGACCGCCACCGATCGTCCACTACCGGAGTTTCCCGACTGGTTCGGTAAGGGACTTCGGCCTCTCAAAGCAACATCTGACGAAGAACGAATCGTCGCCCTCCTCGTCGATTTTCCAGACCGGCAGGCCAATACAGTGGCGCGGTCCGATTCCTTCTTCAGGGAGCTTTTACTCAGCCAGGGCGTGCACCCCACGGGAAGCTTCCGCGACTTCTATAACGAGCAGTCCTACGGGACCTTTGACGTGACCGGAGGAGTGTACGGCTGGTTCCGGACCGAGGAGGAGTACTCCGTAACCTTCGATGATGACTACTACGGGTTTGCGGGCGGGGGCAGGGGGGTGTTCGTTGCGGCGGTGCTCCTCGCCGATCCGACCGTCGATTTCGGTCTCTACGATTCCGATGGTGCGGACGGCATCCCGAATTCCGGGGATGACGACGGTTACGTGGATGCCTGCCTCATCTTCCACTCCGGGCCGGGAGGGCACGACACCATGAATCCCTCGGATATCTGGGCTTATGCCTCGGTCATCGAGCCGCCCATCGAAACCAACGATCCGCGCTCTGGCGGAGGTTTCATTCTCGTCGCGTCCTATTCCATGCAGCCCGAATTCACCTTTTCCGTCACCGGGGATACACTGGCCTCGTGCATCAGTGTAGTGGCACATGAGTACGGACACCATTTGGGGCTCCGGGACCTGTACGACGGTTCGCAGAGCTGGGGCATCGGTTATTGGGGACTCATGGGATTGGGTGCTTTCGGCTCGCTTAGGACCGGTCCCTACCATATGTCAGCCTGGAGCAAGGTGCAGCTGGGCTGGATTACGCCGATAGTTGTAACGGAAAATATGCTGGATATAATGCTACCGCCGGTCGAAACCGAGCCCGTGGCCTATAAGGTCTGGCGCGACGGCAGCACGCCGGAGAAGGAATATTTCCTGCTCGAGAACCGGCAGAATATCGGTTTCGACACATTCCTCCCCGGTCACGGGTTGTTGATCTGGCATATAGACGAGCCGATGTTAGGCTCACGACCCTCCCGGCAGGCCGCGCAGGAGACGACGGAAGGCTGGTACTTCGTTGCCCTCGAACAGGCGGACGGGCTAAACGATCTGGCCACGCGGTTCGATCGCCCGGATAAGCATGCCCACTATCCGGAAATCGGAGGCGGGGCGGATCCCTTCCCGGGGGACTCGCTGAACACCTGCTTCGACGGTTATTCGAATCCTTCCAGCCACGATAACAGCGGCCTGCCGACTGAGGTGAGCATCGTGGATATCGCCCTGGAGGGTGACAACATACGGTTGAGCATCGTAACCGATTCTTCAACCGTGGCGGTCTATTTCCGCGGCTTCCTGGCAAAGGTGAGAGACAGCAGCGTGGAACTAACATGGGATGTCACCGCGGACGAGACCATCGACGGGTTCAGGCTGTACAGGGCACAGGTAAGGAGCGGCCCGGATATATCTATCACCGGCAACGGCTTGATTTCCCGGGAGAGCAGGCGCTACGTCGACAGGGACGTCCGGCCCGGGGAAATCTACCGCTACGTGCTCGGCGCCGTCAGGCCCGACGGGTCCGAATTGAGGTCGCACCCCATCGAGGCGTCGATGAGAGCGGCCGCCCTCGTGCTGCGCCAGAACTTTCCCAACCCGTTCAACCCGGCGACCGCGATCTCGTACTTCCTGCCTGAAGGGGTTTGGGTCAATCTGTCCATATTTGATGTGAAGGGCAGGCTCGTCAGTACACTCGAGGACGGGGCGCTGCCGGCAGGACCCGGGAAGATCGAATGGGACGGGAGGGACGATAGGGGAAGCCCTGTAACTTCGGGCGTGTACTTCTACAGGCTGAAGGCGGGGAAACAGGTTCTTGTAAAAAAGATGGTGTTCATCGAGTAGTTCGAACAATCCAGCGCTCTCAATCGACGGATTTCGAATTCGATGTGATGGGGGATTCACGGTTCCGATGCGAGGATAAGGAGTCATATCGATGGTGCGGGCCGGTGACAGGGGGATTTTGAAACATATCGGGGGGTCTTCATGAAGATAGCGATGCTCTGCCGGACCGCGGCCGTCATCATCGGCTGCATACTCAATCCTGATCCTACCTGCGCCAAGACCTGGCATGTTCCGGGGGACACCACAACGATACAGGGCGGGATCGGTTTGGCCTCCGCCGGCGACACCGTGCTCGTGGCCTGCGGAACCTACTACGAGCACGACATCAGGATGAAGTCCGGCGTGTGCCTGCTGAGCGAAACCGGTGACGCGGGCTGTGTGACAATCGACGCGCAACAGCAGGACAGGGTGTTTTATTGCCGGTTCGTGTCGAAAACGGCCCGCATCGAGGGATTCACAATCACCGGCGGCCTCGCTTCCGAGGGCGGCGGAATGTACCTTCTGGATAATTCCGCACCGTTTATCGAGAACGTTGTGATTACCGGCAATTCGGCCTCCGGCTATGGCGGGGGCGTTTATTGTTACGTCAACTCCTCCCCTACGTTTTTCAACTGCACCATCGACGGAAACACAGCCGACAGCGACGGGGGGGGGATATACTGCAAGGAAAACTCCTCCCCGGCACTCACCGACTGCTCGTTCTCCGGCAACACCGGCAGCGCGTTATACTGCTTCAACCACTGCACACCTTCATTAGACAACTGTACGTTTACCGGCAATTGGGCCAATACCGGCGGTGGGATATACTGCCAATTCGGATGCAATGTCACGCTCACCGGCTGCACCATTTCCGGCAACACGGGTGACTGGTGGGGTGGTGGTATAAGCCTCTGGGACTGCACCGCCACGCTCACCGGCTGCACGCTTTCCAACAACTCCGGCGGCCGGGGCGGAGGGATGCTGCTGACAGGCGCCTCGGTGTCGCTCATCGGTTGCTCTCTCGCCGGCAACACGGCCAGCTCCGGCGGCGGAATATACCTGGAGAGCGCTTCTTTTCTTTCAGCCGATACTACTGAGTTTGTCGATAATACGGCGCCGAGCGGTGGAGCACACGGCTACGTCGAGAGCGGGAGCGAAGTAGTGCTTACATGCAGCGTCACGGATCTCAGCGGTTTTGAAGGCGGCGGGACGATTATCCTGAATAACGAAGGGTGTGAAACATCGATCGAGAAAAGCACCTGGGGCAGGCTGAAAGCCATGTTCAGGCAAAAGTAGACACGCTTTTGAATGTAAATACATTTAAAGCTTATACTCGGATTATCAAGACTTCAGGGAATTCAAAATTCGGACATGCTCATCGCGGGCCCGATTCCCGTCTCCGGCGTTTCTTTTTTTTTCATCATGTGTTTTCGTTCAACATCTATCCGATCATAATCAGGAATGAATCCTGTGGTTTTTCATGTATGCACCCGCCGACCGGATCTCCGCGATCAGGCGCGAAAGGCGGCTCGATTGATCGCGTAGGGATGAGATGGAGTTCACTCGGAAAAGGGTGCAGCCCCGATCCGCTTGAGAGATGTGATGCGTGGCTGCGTATCGTTTGAGTGCGACGGAACGGTGGACGATTCGCCGGCGGGCACGGTTAAGTTGTTGACCCGCGGGCTCCGCGTTCGTTAACATTTTGATATGAACGGGAATCCTGAGATTGAGCTGGGAAGGGATATCAAGCCGTGGGAGAGATCCATTCTCGATGAATGCGATCTGTTCCTGGTCGGAGGGATAGTAAGGGATATGCTCCTGGGGCGGCGCGGGGAGTATTCGGACGAGGATTACCTCGTGGCCGGCATGGACGTGGAACGCCTCGTCTCGATTCTGGACCGGTTCGGGAAGTCGTTCGGCGTAATCAAGTTTGTCACGGAAGAAGGCAAAACCGTCGATATCTCACTGCCCCGGACGGAGCATTCGATAGGGCCCGGGCACCGGGATTTCAGCGTCAGCTTCGATCCATCGATGCCGGTCGAGAAGGACCTGATCCGGAGGGACTTTACTATCAACTCGATGGCCCTCCATATGGGAGATCTCGGGCTCGTCGATCCGCTGGGGGGAAAATATAGTGTATGATTCCAACGTCCAGGAAACGTCACATGAATTCGCCGCGATA
>CBFCXB010000151.1:0-6447 GCA_965601905.1 uncultured bacterium
AGGGAGGGTCACCGGCGCATGATAGAGACGTGGCGCGCGCGGATCACACGCGAGGCGGGCGGCGGGAGGGCGGTGCTGTGGGGCGCCGGATCGAAGGGGGTCACCTTCTCGAATCTGCTCCGGCTTGGAGATACAATCCCGTTCATCGTCGACATAAATCCCAGAAAGGAAGGGATGTTCATCGCCGGCTCGGGCCAGCGGATCGTCCCGCCTGAGTTTCTCGCGTCGTATCGCCCCGACATCGTGGTCATCATGAACGCGATATACGATAAGGAGATACGGGGGCTCGTCGGGAGTTTGGGATTACATCCTCGGTTCATCTCCGTCTGATCGGATTTTTTTTCTCTAATGGCGTAATACTTGCAAATTTCCATACGCAATCACTGCGGGGTCGCCTATTATTACCTGAATAGACAGGAATAACGTCCGCAGCATGAACCGAAGGGCTCGGGCATCGATCATGGAACCACGTGTGAGCATCGGTCTTCCCGTGTATAACGGCGAGAGCTACATCGCCGAGGCGCTGGATTCTATAGTTTCGCAGACATTTACCGATTTCGAACTGGTCATCTCCGACAACGCGTCCACCGATGCGACGGTGGAGATATGCGAGGGGTACGCCTCACGCGACGGCCGTATCGTGTTCCATCGCAACGAGATGAACCGGGGAGCGGCGTGGAATTACAACCGGGTGTTCGCGCTTTCACGGGGCGAGTATTTCAAATGGGCCTCTCACGACGACCGGTGTGCGCCGACTTTTCTCGAGCGGTGCGTGGCCGCGCTGGACGCGAATCCGGACGTGGTGATCAGTTATCCCCGGTCTACGGTGATCGATGCCGAGGGTGCTACGGTCGAGATGGAGGAGGACGATCTGCCGCTCGATTCGCCGGATGTCGTCCGGCGCTTCGCCGGCTGCCTGAGCCCAATGAAACTGTGCCACAACGTGATATTCGGCTTGATGCGGCGGTCTGTTCTCGCCAAAACAGGTCTTATCGGCGCCTACCTCGCCTCGGATCGGTATCTCATCGCCGAGATGAGTCTGCACGGTCCCCTCGAGGAGATTCCGGAACGTCTTTTTTTCCGGCGGAAGCACACCGCGAATATCGGCGTGGCGCTCAAGGATCTCCAGTTCTACCGTCCCGGTAAGCGCAGGAGATTCGTCATGCCGGAATGGCGGCTGTTCGGGGAGTTCTTGAAGCTGGTGCGCAAGGTTCCACTCCCCGCCGGGGAGAAAATGCGGCTCACCGCGGCCGTGCTGCGATGGGCGACCGAGAACCGGGAGGAATTCAACTGGCAGTTGAAGTCTATGGTAAAGGGTTTGCTCGGTATGAATTAGACAATGATCCGGCGGCGTATTGAACCGGCCGGGTAGGTCGTCGATCGGTGCATGATGCATGTATGGAGAACCATAACAGAGGCTGTTGAGCTCGTCGAATACAGCGCGAACCAGGAGGGAGAGCGGATCAGGGACCTGATCCGTATCGCGCCGAAGGGCCGCTCGTCGATGCTCGATGTCGGGGCTCGCGATGGAAGGGTCTCCATGGCCCTGGCGCCGCACTTCGAGACCGTTACCGCCCTCGATCTCGTGAAGCCCGATGTCCGGCATCCGAAGGTGTCGAACGTTCAGGGAGACGTCACGGAGCTCCGGTTCCCGGACGATTCGTTCGACGTCGTGTTCTGTACGGAGGTGCTGGAGCATATCCGTCCCGAGATGCTCGAACGGGCCTCGGCGGAGATCATTCGCGTCGCCGTGTATGATGTGGTAATAGGCGTCCCGTACAGGCAGGATCTTCGCATCGGCCGCACCGTTTGCCTCTCCTGCGGGAAAGCGAATCCCCCGTGGGGGCATATCAATGTGTTCGACGAGGAGGGGCTCGTCAGCCTTTTCGGCGCGCTGGAACCCGTCACAACGAAGTTCGTCGGAGCAAACGGAGGGAAAACCAACGTCCTCTCCATGCTGCTCATGGACCTGGTAGGAAATCCGTGGGGGACGTACAATCAGAAAGAGAGATGCATCCATTGCGGCTGCACGCTCCTGCATCCTCCTCAAAGAAAATATTTTCAGAGGATCATCTCCGGCGCGGCACTGCTGCTGAGCGAGATGCAGAGCTCTCTTTTCGCGGCGAGGCCGAACTGGATCCATATGGTATTTAGGAAACGTCGCTTCGTTGCGGGAAACGGGAAGATTGAGGGAGGAACCCGGAGTGCGGCAGGACGATAGACCGTATTTCCATGCGAGGGTTGCCGGCGACGGGATTGCGGTGGACGGGCCGCATTCGCACATGCTCGGCTGGCCGCTGGAACCGGAGTCCGGACGGGATCGGGAAGGGATATTCGCATCCTGGCACTGGGACGGCTCCCGGTTGAGAGTCCGCAACGACCGGTACGGTTTCTATCCGCTCTTCTATTTCCGGCGCGGAGGAGAGATATGCCTGTCTCCCTCGATATTCCGCCTCGTCGAGGAGGGTGCTCCCACCGATCTCGACTTCCGCGCGCTCTCGGTATTCCTGCGCTTCGGCTCGTTCATCAGGGAGGATACCCCATTCGAACACATTCGGGCTCTTCCGCCGGGCTGCCTGCTCGAGTGGCACAGGGACGGATTCACCGTCTCGGGTGGGCCGGTGCGGACGGAGGCGGCGGACATCTCGTTCGACGCCGCCGCCGAGACGTATAGGGTCCTTTTCAGGGATGCGATCGCCCGGCGGCGCCCGCCCTCGGAGCGTTTCGCCGTCCCATTGAGCGGCGGAAAGGATTCACGACACATCCTCCTCGAGCTCTGCGCGCAGGGACACAGGCCGCTCTTCTGCATCACGTCCCGGTACTTTCAGCCATTCGTTACTCCTGACGTGGAATTCGCGTCGACTGTGGCGGATACACTTGGCGTGGAACACCTCGTTATCGATCCCGGCATTTCCGAATTCAAGGGAGAGCTGTGGAAAAACACTGTTGTGAACCTCAGTTCGCTGGAACCAGGGTGGATGTACGGTATGGCCCGGTTAGTCGGCGAGAGGACCGATGCGATCTACGATGGTATCGGGGGTGATATGCTCTCATCCGATGGCATGCTGACATGGGAGAACTACAATCTCTCCAGAGCGGGTCGATTCACCGAAATGGCGGACTATACACTGAATAGGATAGGGCTGGACAAGTTCGTCGTACCCAATATGGCTTCTCGAATGAGGCGCGAGGAGGCTATTCACTACCTGGCGCAGGAGATCGAAGAACATGTGGATGCGCCTGATCCCGTGAATTCGTTTTTCTTTTGGAACAGGACACGCCGCATGATCGCGTTCGCTCCCTATGCGGTGCTTGGACATATACCGTATGTGTTCAGCCCGTTCCTCGACCACCGCCTGTTCGATTTTCTCGACTCGCTCTCGTCCACCTTCAAGATCGAGAATGACTTTCACGGTGAAGCGATCAAGCGGTCATACCCGGCGTATGCCGATTTGCCTGTTATGCAACGGGATCACGACCTCGGGCACATATCCCCGGGGACGAACCGTCGATTTATCACGGATTGCGCCGCGTTCGTCGCCGGAAACGGACCGTGCGGGTACCTGCGGTACCGGTACATAATACCCCGCCTGCTGGCGGGCCTGCTCACAAAGAAATACGCGGCGGATAGCGGCTGGTTCGTACGTCTCGTCACGTATCTGTGCTGTCTCGATAAACTCGCGAACAGGAGGCACTAGTGCGGTCATTGTTCTATGGATGGCTCAAGAAGTTTCGAATGTTAAGGATTATTTCCTGGATCAGGGAGGGATACGCTCGGGAACATATCGAGTATAACGGTCTGTTCAGGCGGTGCGGTGAGAACGTGCATGTATCCGGGAAGGCGTGGATCACAAACTGCGACAATATATCGGTGGGCAAAAACGTCAGGATCCAGGAAGGTGTTTGGATAAACGGGGCGGGTGGGTTGTATATCGGCAGCAATGTCGGGATTTCGTACCGGACAACGATCTGGACGGTGGAGCATAACTATCTGAATGCGAATGCCGTTCCATTCGATGAACGGATTCTTTTGAGACCGATCAGGATCAACGACAATGTCTGGGTGGGCACCGGTGTCAGCATTACATCCGGAGTCGAGATCGGCGAGGGCGCCGTCATCGGCATCGCCTCGGTGGTGACGAAGGACGTGCCGCCGATGGCGATCGTCTTAGGGAATCCGGCCCGTGTTCTGGGGTACCGGGACAAGGAGCACTACGAGCGATTGAAGGCGGAGGGAAAGTTCGTCGAATTCACGCGCCAGGGTGAGGAGATCGTTCCTCTCTATATTCAGAAACGGCAGCGGCTGTACGAGATCATCGCAGATTATGCGAAGGAAACGGGTGCCGTCCTCGAACGCGGCGGAGAAGACGAGGAGCCCTCGTAATAGGATTCCCTGACACCTTTCGGTGTTACGACTATTCGCCTACACGTGAATACCGAAGTATTGCCTCTCTTCCTTGGTGAGCACGACGAAGACGCTCACGAGCACGTACACGACGAATGTTATGGATCCCAGGATGAATAATCGAGAGTAGCTGGCCAGGATGTAATTTCTCAGGAACAGCCAGCATGCGAGATGTGTCGCCCCGCCGATCAGCAGGGGAGGTACGATGTAGGCGGCGTACCGGGTGAACGGGAGGTCGATCACCCTGGTCGCATAGACCGGTACGACAAATATGTAGAATATGATCACAGGAATCGTCGTGCCGAGGGCGACGCCGTATATGCCGTACCGCTTTACTAGTATCAAGCTGAGGGTCAGGTTCGCAAGCCCTTCACAGAGGTGCATAATCGAGTACGGTTTGTGCTTGGATAGACTGAAGATCAGGCTGGCCGAGGTCGTTTGCGTTGTGCCGAAGATGAGCCCCGCCATGAGGATGACGAGCACGTAATATGAATCGGTGTAATCCGATCCCATCCAGCGAGTGATGAACGCCTTCCCGTAGACGAGCAGTGCACCGCCGAGAAAGATCGAGAAGATCACATTCAGTTTGGATACGAAGAGAAATTTTTCCCTCAGCTTGTCGAAATTGCGTTCCCCCTCGAATTTGCTGAAGACGGGCATGATCAGCGCCACGGCGCTTATGATGGCCATGATGTAGTAGCGTGCGATTCGCCCTCCCACGTTGTAATGCGTCACCATGCTCAGGCCGAGATACGCGGTAATGACGAACGAATCTATATGAAAGCGGAGCTGGTTGGCTATATTCGAGATGAAACTGAAGATGCTGTAGTTGATGAGCTGCTTGAACATGCCCTTCGAGAAGAGCCGCAGATCGAACCTGATGTACGCGTAGCGCTTTCGAGTGAAGACAAGGATCGCGAGATACGACATCGAGTCCGAGAAGAGTGTAACCGCGGCGAGGGCAATGATGCCGTGTCCACGCAGCAGGAAATATAGGATGAGGGCCGTTCGCAGGATGATCTTGCTGATCTCGATGATCATGGTCGCGTCGTGCCGCACGTGGGCGTAGAGGAAGCCGATGAAGGCCCTGATCGGAAAAGAGATCGACATGCTCATACCGACGAGCAGGATGACGATTCTGAATATTTTTATGTCGGCGGAATTTTCTATTAAACGGGCGCCCCAGAGCGCGACGGAGACCGACGCGAGAATCGAAAGGACTGCGCCTCCGGCAAAGAAGGAGAGGCAGGTATTGAATATTGTGTTGATCTCCTCGTGATCCTCATCCGCGAGGGCGCGCGAGATGAACCGCTGAAGCGCGGTGGACAGCCCGAAGTCGAAGAAGCCGTAGTATCCGACGAGGGTTCCGACGAGAATCCATAGCCCGTACCACCGGTCGCCGATAGACCGGATAACGAAGGGCATCATGAAAAAGCTGACGGTGATCGTGACGAGAAGATTGAGAACCCTGAGGAAGGACCCCTTTATCAGCTTGCCGGCAAGTGTCGCCATAGTAACCGTAATTTCGTTGCGGTGGACGCTCGCACAATCGTTCCGGTTATTCGAGTTCCAGCCTGGCGCGAACGCTTCGCACGACCTTTTCGTTCTCCACCGTCTCCAGCCTCGCTATCGCCTCATCACGTTCCATGTGCCCCTCCCTGACGAGATTCGCGAGCTCGAAAGCGTACGGGTGGAATTGGAACCGTGCCCGGTGCACCTTGTTTCCAAAGGCGTTCAGCAGGCAGTTGGTTGAGTTCGGATCTGTGTCGTCGGGTTTCACCCATCCAAGCGTGGTGATCGATTTGATGATCTTCGCTTCGTCGTAATCGTGGAACGCCATGGGGCTGATATTGTGGGGAAAGCGATCTTCCCGCGCAAGGTGCTCATCGGTCAGGAAGTACCGCTCTACTTCCGGGCCGGCGGCCTCACGTATCGGCTTGAGGAGCGCTGTCTGCATGCTCCTGATCATCGGGGGATTGTTCTTGAAAATCGACGCTTCGATCGGTGCCTGGCCCGGCGACCACCCGTAGGTTATGAACGGG
>CBFCXB010000152.1:0-6436 GCA_965601905.1 uncultured bacterium
CCTGCGCGCCCGGCCGGTGTTTCTATTGCGACTTTTTTGACGGATCGAGGTTAAAATACCCGGATTATGAGGGAATTGATGGGCTGTCCAAGTCATTGGAATAATGGAAATTGATTATGAACGGAAACGAAGCTTATTTCAGTTCGACGATTGAGAAGGAAGATTTAGACAGCACGCTTTAAAAATTGAGGGAGCGGCAAAACATCATGCTGGCGATAGTCGGAGGATTATCTGCATTCCTTAATTGATAGAGCATTTACACCCTGATGACGTAGTAGAGCACATACGGCATGTTTATCGTATTCTGGTTTCTGGAGGAAAATATATTTATATTACACCACATTACACTACATAGATACATTGGCCGCATGATATCTCGGGGTATTTTGAGAATGAGGCCAAGGGGTTGCATCTTCATGAATATACCAATAGGGAGGTAAGCACTTTACTCAAAACCATCGGTTTTTCCAAGGTGCAGTTATATATGAGGGTGAAAGGTCATTATGCGAAAACCTCTCTTTATCCAGCAATTTTTGTTGAAGACTTAATTGGTTCGATGCCGTATGGTATTCGCAAGAAAATCCCGTGTACAATCTTCAAGAATGTACTTGCGATCAGACTGGTAGCCACGAAGTGATTTATCGAGACTGGCATAAACCATAAATTTAATCGGCTTGCACATGGATTCGTGATGCACGGCGGGCACGGCTTGCCAGCCAGCACACCCGCTCGGGTCGAACCATTTGAAGGTTCCAAACGCCGCGCATGGGTGTCCCGAATGCCGGACTTTTTAAACACAATTGTTGAAGGTGACTGGTTTGCGCATATTCGTAATTAGTGATGTTCATATAGAATTTGAGCCATTCGATATATCCCCCAACGATGCTGATATTATTGTCCTGGCGGGGGATATCGGATTAGGTTTGAGAGGGCTGGAATGGGCCGCAAGTAACTTTAATGATAAGCCGATAATATATGTGCCGGGAAACCATGAATATTATGGAGAGGCCATCCCCAGACTTACCGAACAAATGAAGAAACGCGGATCGGATATAGGTGTTCACGTGTTGGATTGTGATTCGATCGAAGTAAACGGTTATAGAATATATGGCACGACGCTATGGACCGATTTCTTGTTATTTGGAAAGCCGGCGATGGGAGAGTACCGTGCCCAACAAAGCATGAATGATTACAGGCGTATTCGAGTATCACCCACCTATAGACGGTTGCGACCGAGGGATACATCCAGCATGCATTTTAAAATGCGTAGATGGCTGGAGAGTGAAATTGAAAAAGGAAGGACGGAGAATGCAATTATCGTGACGCATCATGCACCGAGTATCAGATCACTAAAACCAATGACACGGCACGAAGAAGTAAGTGTGGCTTTTGCATCCCATCTGGATAGTTTGGTAAAAAGATCTAGCGCAAAATTATGGATACATGGTCATACACACCAATCGATCGATTACATGATAGGGAATACGAGGGTGTTGAGCAATCAACGCGGTTATCCAAGGGAGAAGGATACCGGGTTTGAGCCAAATTTATGTATCAATATTTAATCCAAATGAACAAGAAAACGTGCACGGGGAGTTTGAATCCAACTTTTTTTGTGGGGGATAACAATCTTCGATATCCCGGAGAACGGGTCTATTACGTGGGAGTGCCGGTAAGAGCATTTTGTTTGAAAATGGGTTGAATGAATTACAAAATATGATTATACTATTTAGCGAAGGCTCTACTCAAAAGTACCGTGTGTATGGATCTGATGATCTGGAGTGATGCGATGAAAAAGTATATTTATATGCTCATCGTGGGCTGCATGATCATGGCGCCCGCTACCGTATATACACAGGAGAATGGATTTATTTGGCCGTTTGCCGATGAAAATCATGTCTACTGGTGTATCTCGGGCGAACCGCAATATTCCGTCGACGTGTGGATCTGGAGTATCCATCCCATAAAGGGTCAAGTCGGAGCGGAATTCAACATTCAATATCCTTCGAATGTGATACCCGACACGCTGACGATGAATGAAGCCGTTATCGAATCATCCGAAGGCTCCCTGCCGGGGGGCATCAGAATAAATTTGAATGAATGCCAAACCGATTGGGTCTGGCTGTGCAAACAGAGGATCCATATTACGGATTCATATCAAACATCCATATCGCTGTCGGGCCATCCCGAGACGGGATTGGTTCGTTTATCCACATGTGAAGAGGGATACCCGTATGAGACATGCTGGACGTGTACGCTGTTTGTGAACTACACCGAGTTAATGGAGGAGTGTCAACCGTTCGAGCCATATAATTTTCCCTGCGCGGAACCGGTCGGCGTAAAGGGCTCGACATGGGGTTCGATAAAGTCACTGTATAGGTAGGAGATACTACGAAAAGGCTGCTTTTAATAATCTGCGCTCTGACGCTGGTATCAACGTGTACATGCTGGGCTCAGGGACAAGATTCCTTTATCGGCCTGTTCGCCGACAGCTCAAGGAATTATGACGCGTATTGTTCATTCGAGGGTGAGCAGGCGATCATTGAATTATGGATTTATTGTTATCCGAGTATCCGCGGGCAATCGGGCGCGGAGTTCATTATTGTTTATCCAAGCGATGTAATCGTGTCGGCGCCGATTCCAAGCGATGAAATCATATCATTTCAATACGGCGATCTCTTCCACCTTAAACAAGGGAAGAAGTAGTCTTGACAATGGGGTCCACTTCATCTATCAGGAATGCCAGTGGAATGTCCACTGGTGCTTCCACCAATTTCTCGTACTCAATTCGCACGATGAAGCGATCATCGACATTGTTCCCTATTGTTTCAGAAATTGCGGAACGGAGTACGTACATGAACCCGTAAAGAAGTGGCTGGATCTCTATTTGAATTTCGACGACGATGAGGCGGTCGAAGCAAGGGCGTGCAGACCTCCGATTGCGGTGATTACAGGCACTGCATTGTCGAGCTGGGGTGCGGTCAAAGCTCTCTTCGGCAATTGATGCGATGGCGAATTCAGCATCGTGATTCATCGACATTTGAGTGTATCCTTTGGATAATCCAAGAAAATATGGGACTGCACCGTACAGCGTGGCCGTTATACATGGAGGTCCCGGTGCACCGGGAGGATTGGCGCCGGTGGCGAGAGAGCTGTCCGGCGTGTGCGGTGTTCTCGAGCCGCTTCAGACCGCGGCGTCGATTGAGGGTCAAATTCTGGAACTCCACGCCCTGTTGACGGACCATGGAGATATGCCGCTTTGTATGATCGGGTGGTCATGGGGAGCGTGGCTCGGGTTCATGTTTACCGCTCGATACCCCGCGGATGTCAGGAAACTGGTACTCGTGGGGAGCGGTCCTTTTGAGGACAGATATGCCCCGCGTATCATGAAGACCAGGTTGGATCGTCTCCCTGAAGGAGAAAGAAGGGAAGTAGAACAAATATTGAAGATATTCGACAAACCCGGGATGGAAAAGATGGATGCGCGATTATCTCGATTCGGCGAACTGCTGTCCAAGGCCGATTCGTATGATCCGCTTCGCATCGATGATGAAGTGGCAGAGGTCGATTTCGATATATATCGAAATGTATGGAAGGAAGCCGAGGAATTGAGGATGAGCGGTGAGCTCTTGGAGCGAGGTAAAAATATTCGATGTCCCGTTGTCGCGATCCACGGGGATTATGATCCTCATCCCTATGAAGGGGTCATGAATCCTCTTTCATCAATCATAAGAAATTTCAATCTCGTACTCCTCGAAAAATGTGGGCATATGCCGTGGATCGAGAGATACGCCCAGGGCATTTTCTATGATACGCTCAAGAATGAATTACAATGAAGCGACCCGCCGGATGACGACGCAGCTTGCTCAATTCTGGCATACAAGCAAAATCAAAGACGTAAAAAGACGCAAAAATTGTTATAGCGAAATTTACGCATGCCCATATACTATCCCCTGTACACACTTAACGTAATCGCACTCCTTTAAGAGCCGCCTCGTGCCGCGTGTAAAACTGCGACGGGTATTTGAAAGGAACAGATGAGTACGTGTATAGTATATATGACAAGACACGGATGTACGGAGAAAACCGCGAAGATGCTGCAGGAGATGCTGAGCGATGACGTCTCGCTGATCAATCTCAAAAAAAACAGGGATCCGGATATCACACGCTACGATACGATCATAGTGGGCGGTTCGATACATGCCGGAAAGATTCAAAAGGATATTCAGCGGTTTTGCGAAAGCAACAGCGATACGCTGCTGCAAAAAACCCTCGGGCTGTACATCTGTCACATGCAGGAGGGCGAAACGGCGCAGCGGGAATTCGATGAGGCCTACCCGGAAGAACTGAGAGTCCATGCCGTCTCGACGGGACTGTTCGGAGGCGAATTCGATTTTAAAGCGATGAATTTTATCGAGCGAACGATCGTGCACAAGATCGCGAAGATAGAGGACAGCGTATCGAGGATCGACGTGGAAGCCGTTCGAGCGTTTGCCAAAGATGTAGGGAGGTTCTGACGCGGTGAATATTTCGTGGATCGCGCTGTATATGGAGCGGGAGTATTCAAGCTGGGAAGGCCAAGGAGTGCAAACGCGGTGATGCGATCACGACTACGGATGTTCATGGCGCCGGCGACGCTGCTTCTATTTTTTGCAGCATCATGCGGTCCCCGCGTATCATCCGATCCGGGAGTGCATGGATATGCCGGCGGTCCGAGGAAGGAGTCATGGGCGCAGCCGCTCGATTTGCCGGGCGTGCCTAATTTCCACCGGGTAACGGTCGACCTCTACCGCAGCGCTCAGCCGACCGCCGAGGGGATGTGTAACCTCGAACAATTCGGTATCAGGACCATCATCAACCTTCGCTCGTTACATTCGGACGCCGAAGAGACAAGACAAACGTCACTGGCGCGTGTGCAAATACCCATGCACGCCTGGCGTCCCGAGGAGGAGGATATCATCGAGTTTCTGAAGGTGGCAACAAGCAGAGTAAGAACGCCGGTTCTCGTGCATTGCAATTACGGGGCCGACCGGACGGGATTCATGTGCGCGCTGTACCGCATCGTGGTCTGCGGATGGTCCAAGGAAGAAGCCCTGGTGGAGATGGTGGAGGGCGGGTTCGGATTCCACATGATGTGGAAGAATCTCGTGGAGTACATAGAGAATATCGACATTGAAGCGTTGCGTGGTAAAGCCAGTCCGAAGCATACATCGCCCAGTACGCGCGTTCAGCAAGGGAAGATGGCTCCGGCGAATGTGGAATACCGCGGTGCTCGTAGAGCCCGCGTGACCCCGTGAGCGGCGGAAGACGATCACTCGTAACGTACACGTCACCATGGCGCTGCAATGAGTGCCGCCCCGCGCGGCATTTTGTGATTTACACACCACCCAATTTTGGATATAACGGGTTCGTGTTGGTTGTTCGCCAGGGAGGGCATGATGGGAACAAAAGGGATCGAGATCGTCGGCCTGGATGTTGATGAACTGCTCGAACTGCTCAACAAGGCGTTCGCCGATGAGTGGCTCGCGTACTACCAGTACTGGCTCGGTTCCAAGGTCGTCAGGGGGCCGATGAAGGAAGCCGCGATCACCGAGCTGATGGAGCATGCAGCCGATGAGCTGCGGCATGCCGACATGCTCACGGTGAGGATAGCCCAGCTGGGAGGAGTACCCGTCTCCGAACCGAAGAAGTGGTACGATCTGACGAACTGCGGCTACGATGCACCGGACGACCCGTTCGTGAAAACCGTGCTGGAGCAGAATATCAAGGGCGAACAGTGCGCCATAAGCGTGTACAAGGGTCTTCTGGAAAAAACGATGAACAAGGACCCGATCACGTACAATATCGTGCTCCAGATACTGCAGGACGAGGTCGAGCATGAGGAGGATCTGCAGTCCCTGCTGGAAGACTTCGAAGTGATGATGAAGAAGTGACGTGATACCACTTGGGATATCGTGACCGTCCGGTTTCAGGAGCGGGTATCGAGATCGGCCATTCCCGGTGCTCGTTAGACGAATAGGTGCGTCGAGGCACGCGTTTGCGGTACATGCAGATGATTCGACAACCTACCATAATCTCCGAGCGCCTCGTGTTGCGGCCGTTCCGGCTCGACGATGTCCCTGTCGTGACGAAACTCGCGGGTGATGCGGTCATCGCCGGTACGACGCTTCGCATACCGCATCCCTACAGAGAGCTTGATGCCGAGAAATGGATCAAAACGCACGCCCTGGGTTTCCGGAAGAGGGATTTCGTGGTTTTCGCCGTGGTGCGACGCGTGAGAGAAGCGCTGATCGGAGCGATCGAGCTGACGCTGGACATCCCCAACGAGCGGGCGGAGCTGGGGTACTGGATCGGGCGGCGGTACTGGAACAGGGGTTACGCCACCGAGGCCGCCGGGTCGCTTCTGATGTACGGTTTCGTTGAATTGGGTCTGAAT
>CBFCXB010000153.1:0-6390 GCA_965601905.1 uncultured bacterium
CGCCTTCGCCGTGGTTGTACGAATACGCTCCGCGGCAAAGAGGGAGGTCACCATGTTGCGCAGCATCGCCCTGCGGTGGGAAGCGGTCCGGTTGAGTTTTCTCCAGTCTCTATTATGCCGCATTGTCAATTCTCCTCTTTTTCAATCTTTTCGGGATTGAGCGCAGCGTTGATGTCCATGCCGAGGTGGAGCCCCATGCCTTCGAGAATATCGACGATCTCCTTGAGGCTCTTGCGGCCGAAGTTGCGGTACTTGAGCATATCGGCTTCCGTCTTCTGCACCAACTCACCGAGCGCCTTGATATTCGCGGCCTTGAGACAATTCGACGACCGGACGGACAACTCGAGTTCCTCGACACTCCGGTTCAGCAGCTCCTTCATCCGTTCGTACTCCTCATCGACTATCACTTCCTCCTCCTCGATCGGTTCCTCCTCGAAATGGATGAAGAGCAGCATATGATCCTTGAGTATCTTCGCCGCATACCCGAGCGCATCCCGCGGTGTCACACTGCCGTCCGTGGAAATCTCGATTCCCAATGAATCGTAATCTGTCCGCTGACCGACGCGGGTATATTTCACATCGTAATTCACATGGATAACCGGGCTGAAGTTCGAATCAACCGGGATGAGGCCGATCTCGTAATCGTCCAGCTTGTGCATCTCGGCGGGAACATATCCCCTCCCGTGACCGATCAGTATATCCATCTTGAACTTCACCTTCTCCGTGCAGGTGGCGATCAGAAGATCCTTGTTGAAAATCTCTATATCGGCGATCTCGTTGATATCCGCCGCGGTGATCTCGCCTTTCTTGTTGACGTCGATCGTGAGGTACTTGGGTTCGTCACAGTGCATCTTGACGATCAGCTGCTTCAGACTCAGAACGATGTCGGTGACGTCCTCCTTGACGCCTTTGATCGTCCCGAACTCGTGCAGCACGTTCTCTACCTTTACCGCGGTAACCGCCGCTCCCTGGATCGATGAGAGAAGAATCCGCCGGAGCGAGTTCCCGATCGTTCTCCCGAATCCACGCTCGAGCGGCTCAACCGTGAACCGCGAGGAGGTATCGGTCGCCGTGGATTCATCCATCACAATCTCTTTCGGCATTAACAGGTTTCGCCATTTCATCTACACGTTCCTCCTTGAACGGCTTAGCTCTCACATAGGGACGCCACAACACATCCCGTTCCAAGCGGACGGTATCCCGCTACTTGGAGTACAGCTCGACGATCAGGTTTTCCTCGATCGGAACCGGTATGATATCCCTCGTCGGCTCCTCGACGTAGGCACCTTCCTTTTTTGTGATATCAACGGAGATATACGGCACGGTACCGCGGCTGCCGTACTTCTTCAGACTGTCCTCGACGACGAGCAGGTTCTTGCTCTTCTCGCGCGGCGCGACTCGATCACCTACATTCAACTGGTAGCTCGGAACGTTCACCGGCTTGCCGTTGACCTCGAAATGGCTGTGAAGGATGAGCTGTCTCGCCGTCGCGCGAGAGGGAGCGAATCCCATCCGGTAGACCATATTGTCGAGCCTGCGCTCGAGGAGCCGCAGCAGGTTGTCCCCCGTAACGCCCTTCATCGCCGCCGCCTTCTTGAAGTAATTGCGGAACTGACGCTCGAGTAGTTGATACATGCGGCGAAGCTTCTGCTTCTCCCGCAGCTGAATGCGGTAGTTGCTCCTCCTGCTGAACCTGGCGCGTCCATGCTCACCCGGGGGATAGTTTCTCTTCTCGATCGCGCAGCGCTCCGAGAAGCAGCGGTCCCCCTTGAGAAACAGTTTGGTCCCTTCCCTGCGGCACAGTTTGCATTTGGGACCGGTATATCGTGCCATCGACTCTAACCTCCCCGGCCGTATCGCATGGCCGTGATCCTCGGTATCCGCGTGATGTCCGTTCACCTTTCAGACGGATTGCGCTATATAATGATACTCCATCTATCTCACCATCGATCCCCGTGTCGCGCCGGGCACACCGCACTCCCCCGTGCGCCTCCAGCGGACCGCCGGATCGCAAAACAGTCTATATCCTGCGGCGCTTCTTCTGGCGGCAGCCGTTGTGCGGCATCGGCGTACAGTCCCTGATCGACGATACGTCGAGCCCCGTCGCCCGCAGCGATCGGATCGCCGCCTCGCGCCCCGGACCGGGGCCCTTGATCCAGGCCTCCACCTTCTTCATACCCAGCGATATGACCTCGCGCGCGGCCGTCGAGGCGGCCTGCTGGGCGGCGAACGGCGTGCTTTTTCGCGAACCCTTGTACCCCAGCTTGCCGGGACTGCACCAGGTTATCACCGCACCTTCGCGATCGGTGATCGTGATGATAGTGTTGTTGAAGGTGGATTTCACATGGGCGATGCCGTACGCATCCACCTTCTTGATCTTCTTCTTCTTTGACCTCTGGGGTCGGGCCAATGAAAACCTCCCGTTACAAGGTAAACAGTTATTCGTCAAACATCCCGTTTCGCTCCCGCGCGCCGCGGCATCGATCCGCCGTGCACTCCCGCCGGCCCATCATCAGCCGCACCGTGGAACTGGGGCCCGGGCGCAGCGGCCGGCGCGGGATCATTTCCTTCTTTTCGAGCCGGGACGCGTGCGCGGGCCCTTCCGCGTCCGGGCATTCGTATGGGTGCGCTGCCCGTTCACCGGCAGTCCGTGCCGGTGGCGCAGGCCGCGGTACGCGCTGATGTCCATCAAACGCTTGATGTTCATCGTCACCTCGCCCCGCAGTGCACCCTCGATCTTGAAATCGTTCTCGACAATATCCCTGATCCTGACGGTCTGATCCTCAGTGAGATCCCTCGCCTTGATATCGAAGGGAATTTTCGCCTTCTGCAAGATCTTCTGAGCGCTCGCCCGCCCGATACCGAAGATATAGGTCAGTGCGATCTCGACATGTTTCTGGTCGGGTAAATCGACTCCGACTATTCGCGCCACGGAAATGCTCCTTTCGTCTTCAGAGAAACGGTATCCTTTACCCCTGACGCTGTTTGTGCTTCGGGTTCTTGCAGATCACACGCAGAACACCCTTGCGCCGTATGATCTTGCAATGCGGGCACATCTTCTTGACTGAACTTCTCACCTTCATGTTTCTCTTCCCTCATTCAATCCTCTCGAACCATCCGTGCGGCCCGGACCACTATACAGCAGGCTGGAACGCGTGATAGCCGCCGCACGTACGCACCACTCACTTGTACCGGTACGTGATGCGACCTCTCGAGAGGTCGTAGGGGCTGAGCTCGAGAGCCACCCGATCGCCGGGGAGAATGCGAATGAAATGCATCCGCATCTTCCCGGAAACATGCGCCAGCACAATGTGCTTGTTCTCGAGTTCCACCCGGAACATGGCGTTCGGCAGCGCCTCGACAACCGTACCCTCTACGGGTATTCCCTTTTGCTTGGCCATATCAGCCTACTCTCACCTTTCCCGATATCTATCGCTCTCTCGGCACCCCCTCCTGGAACAAAACTCCTTCACCTGTCCACATACAATCTCTCGCTGCGCGCTCACCTCGTCAGGATTACGGGGCCTTCACCGGTGACGGCGACGGTATCCTCGAAGTGACAGGAGAGCTTGCCGTCGACAGTAACGTAGGTCCATTTATCCTTCAGCGTCACGACCTCGTGCGTGCCGGAGTTCAGCATCGGCTCGATCGCCAGCGTCATGCCCCGTCTCAATACGGGACCCTGCCCCGGCGGACCGAAATTGGGCACCTGCGGCTCCTCGTGCATGTTGCGGCCGATACCGTGCCCGACGAGCACCCGCACCACCTGGTATCCGTTACTCTCCGCGTGCTGCTGTATCGCGAAGGAGATATCGGAAAGATGGTTGTCGGCGCGCGCCTTGTCAATACCGCGTTCCAGCGCTTCCCAGGTAATTTTCATCAGGCGCTTTGTCTCCTCGCTGATCTCACCCACGGCGTAGGTCCGGCTCGCGTCGGTGTAGAATCCTTCCCGCAGCACGCCCATGTCCACGCCTATGATGTCGCCGCTCTGCAGCTCCCGTGCGCCGGGTATGCCGTGCACGACCTCCTCGTTGACCGAAGCGCATATCGAGGCGGGGTATCCGTGATACCCCTTGAAGGCCGGCACCGCGCCCCTCGTCCGCATGAATTCCTCGGCGATACTATCCAGCTCCTTGGTCGTCACGCCCGGCCGGATTTCATCCTCGATGCGCTGGAAGCAATCCCTGAGGATCTCCCCGCTCCGTTTCATGAGATCCAGCTCGGACTCATTCTTGATAGCAATCATGTCGCAATGCGGATTATCTCCGCGCTCGTTGTCTCCGCGCCTCCTGAGCCGTCCACCGACTCCAGCATTCCGATCCCACGGTAGTGCTCGATCACCGGCGCCGTCTGTTTCTCGTATACATCGAGTCGGCGCCTGATCGTCTCCTCCTCGTCGTCCTTCCGCTTGATGAGATCGGCACCGCACTTATCGCACGTTCCATCGACCTTCGGTCGGAACTCTTCGCTCTCGAGGTTGTAGATTGCGTTGCAGGACGGGCACACGCGCCTGCTGGTCAATCGC
Organism: uncultured bacterium; assembly: GCA_965601905.1. GTDB lineage: Bacteria > Krumholzibacteriota > Krumholzibacteriia > Krumholzibacteriales > Krumholzibacteriaceae > DATKWS01. The sequence goes on from CBFCXB010000153.1 coordinate 4,526, forward strand.
TTCACAATGATCTCCGGGGCGAGATCTATGAGAAATACACGGTCCACCATCGTTTCCTTCTCCGCGAGCATCGCCTCGAGCATCTCGACCTGATTGAGCGTCCGGGGAAAACCGTCGAGTATCCAGTCTTCGAATCCGTACGTCTCGAGCTCCTCGCGAAGGAGCTCCACCATGATCTCGTCAGGCACAAGCGCACCACGGTTCATGTAATCCTCGGCCTTGCGCCCGATATCGGTTCCTTGCGCCACGGCTTCCCGCAGTAGATCTCCGGTCGAGAGATGCCGGAGGCCAAGCTCGCGGGCGATGCGGGCCGCGAGTGTTCCTTTGCCCGATCCCGGCGCACCGATGATAATGAAACGCTTTCCAGCCACCGTGTCGATTCCTTTCCCTGAGCTAGCGTCTTCCGCGCAGCTTTCCCTTCTTCATGAATCCGTCATAATGCCTCATCAGCAGGTGTGTCTCGATCTGCTGAAGCGTATCGAGCATCACACCGACAACGATCAGAACACCCGTGCCGCCGAAGTAGAACGGGAGCCCCGCCCGCCGGTACAGCACATCAGGCAGAATAGCAATGAACGCGAGGAATATGGCGCCGGGGAGCGTCACCCGGGACAGGATCCTGTCGATGTAATCGCTCGTGCGTTTCCCGGGCCTGATGCCGGGAATGAATCCCCCGTACTTCTGCATATTATCGGCGAGATCGATCGGGTTCAAAACGATCGCCGTGTAAAAATAGGTAAAGAAGATGATGATCGCACCGTACAGGATGAGGTACACCCACGATCCGGGTGAGAGGATCGTCATCATCCCTCCCATGAATTCGCTCTCCCTGAAGAACGGTAGTGTCGCCAGCGTGCTTGGAAACATCATGATCGCCTGGGCGAAGATGATCGGGATAACGCCGGCGGTGTTGACGCGGAGCGGTATGTACTGGGCTTTCCCTCCGTAGACGCGACGGCCGACGATACGCTTGGCGTACTGAACCGGTATCCGCCGCTGCCCCTGCGTGATGAGAATGACACCGGCGACCACGGCGATTATCAATACCGCGAAAAACACCATCCGGAACGGCGTCACCTGACCGAGCTTCAGTGCGCGCAAGGTATCGAGGAAGTTCGACGGATACCGGGCGATGATCCCGATCGTGATGATGAGTGATATCCCGTTCCCGATTCCCCGCTCCGATATCTGCTCGCCGAGCCACATAATGAATATCGTGCCGGCGGTCATCGTGATCATGGTAAGCAGCGTGAATGGGAGCCCGCCGTGCGGTACGACCGACACGCCGCCGACATTCATGTTCGCGAGAAATATCGAGATGCCGAACGACTGTATCAACGAGAGCCCGACCGTACCGTAACGGGTGTACTGCGTGAGCTTCTTGCGCCCCTCCTCCCCCTCCTTGGCGAGCTTCTCGAAGTACGGTATCACCGCCTGAAGGAGCTGGAGGATAATCGACGCGCTGATGTACGGCATGATCCCGAGTGCGAAGATCGTGGCGCGGCTCAGGTTGCCACCGGCGAAGAGGTCGTACAGGGCAAAGATCGTCCCGCGCTGTGCGGTGAAGAAAGCCTTGAGGGCGATCGGATTCACGCCGGGAGCGGTGATATGTCCGCCGACGCGGTACACGATCAGCAGCGCGATCGTGAAGAGGATGCGCCTCTTGAGCTCGGGGATGCTGAACATGTCCTGTAATTTCTTGATCATTCCTGACGCTCCTCCTCACTCGAATCGGCGTCGTCATGCGCGGGAGCCGGGGGTTCTTTCTCGGCGACCGGCGGCTCCTCCTCGGTGACCGATGGCTCTTCCCCGGCGACCGGCGGCTCCTCCTCGGTGACCGATGGCTCTTCCCCGGCGACCGGCGG
>CBFCXB010000154.1:0-6385 GCA_965601905.1 uncultured bacterium
AGAAAGCCACTACCAGGTATTCCGGTACGACCGAGCCGATACTCGAAGCGGCGACGGCGAATGATATTGTCGCAAAAGGGCGCGAGCTGGAGCGTCTTCTGAACGAGCACGACATCATCGAGGCAATGCTCGGTATCGGTCTCGGATTTATCTCCAACGAACTTCGGACCGCGCCGTTCTCGGTCGATGAGGCGTTCGTGGAATTCGCGAAGGCGAATCCGGCCGTCGCCGCGAGTGCAACGGATTCCAAGACCGCCTCACCGCGCACCGTTCCGGCCGGCATGGCCGGCAAGACGTTCGAGGATGTGCTCGCGCGGTATGCGGAGGACCTTTCCGAATCCGTCAAGAACAAGGGATTCGACATGACAAAGACGCGGATGGATCGAATCCGTCACATCGCCGGTATCCTGGGCCGGCTCGTCAGGCCGAACCCGATGATCATCGGCGATCCGGGTGTCGGCAAGACGGCCGTTGTCGAGGGGCTCGCCGCGTGGCTCGGCACGGAGGAGGCGCCGAAGTGGCTCGAGGGCTGCAAGATCTACTCCGTCTCCTGCTCCTCCCTGATCGCCGGAGCGAGTTACCGCGGACAGCTCGAGGAACGGCTCCAGCAGCTCATAGATGCGGCGATCGTTCGAAAGGACGTCATTCTTTTTCTGGACGATGTTCACATCCTTGGTGATCCGGGAAGCACCGGGTCGAGCAATATGCTCGGAATGTTCAATCCCTACCTGGGACGCGGCGTCTTCAGGCTGATCACGGCGACGACAACAAAGGAATTCGAAGGGAAGATCCGCCCGAACGATGCGTTCGTGCGGCGCTTCGAGGTGTTGAAGATCGATGAACCGACCCGCGAGGAAACCCTCGAGATGCTGCGTGCCCACCTGCCGCGGTTCGAGAAGCATTTCGAATATAGCATCGAGGACGACGCGTTGAATGCAATCATCAGTAATTGCGAGCGTTACCTCCCCTCGCTGCGGTTCCCGGCAAAGGCGATCTCGATTCTCGACTCGGCCTTCCAGGATGTCCGCGATGAGAGTGAACTGGATGAGAAGAAGGTGGAGCGCGTCACCACCGAGACCGTGCTCCATGTGATCTCGCGTGAGTCGGGTATACCGATCTCGCGTCTCTCGGAGATGGAGCACGCGAGGCTCAAGGGTCTCAAGGATTACCTGGAAAGTCGCGTATACGATCAGGAGCGGGCAACGGACGCAATGACGAGCGCCATTCAACGTCTCCGCCTGGGCCTGAGCGATCCCTCGAGAACCAAGGTATCGTTCATATGTGTCGGCCCCCCCGGTACGGGAAAAACGGAGCTTGCCAAGGCGGTGGCCGAGTATCTCATGGGAAACCCCCGGGCGCTCGTGCGATTCAATATGTCCGAGTTTCAAACCCCCGAGAGTTACCAGCGCCTCGTCGGTCCCCCGCCCGGATACGTCGGCTACGACGAGGGGGGAGAGCTGACCAATACCTTGATGGAAAATCCATACAGTGTCGTCCTCTTCGATGAAATCGAGAAAGGCGCCGGCCGCGTTTTCGATGTGCTGCTGCAAGTCCTGAGCGACGGGCATCTCACCGATAACCACGGCCGCATCGTCGACTGCAAGAATTCGGTGTTTATAATGACGTCGAACGCCCTTGCCGACGTCGAGGATGTCGACGGCCCCGAAATCCGCGAGATGCTGCTTCGGTATCGCGATCCCCACAATCCCCACCAGCAGGGACCGACCTTCCGGCGGGAGTTCGTCGATCGGTTGGAGATCATTCCGTTCGGCCGCCTTGGAAACGACACGCTGAAAAAGATCGCCCACCGCGAGATCGACCGCGTGATCGGACAAGTAGCCAATAGCGAAATAATGGCATGCACGATTGCAGTGGAAGATGCTACGATGGAGTGGATCATATCACAGATCGACAGCCGGACGACGGGAGCCCGGTCCGTCCAGCGGCTGGTCGAAAGTACCGTGTCCCGCGTGGTCGGCGATGGATTCATAAACGGGCGGATCAAATCCGGAGGAGATTATCGGTTATATGTTGGAGACGATGGCTCACTGAAAATCGAGTGAGCCGGTATTAATGCTGGAGGTTTTCTATGGCTGCAAAAAAGGGCGCGCAGATCATCAAAGGCGACCCCGTCGAAAGGGCCGCCGAGGAAGGCGCGCTGGATCAGAACGTCAACATCGGCGTCGATGACGGGATGAGCGACATGGTTCTGCTCGACAGCGTCAAGGATGAAAACGACATCTTTTCCCGGTGTCCGGTATCGGGCTCGCTTGATTTCGCCAAGCAGCTCGGCGGCGACACGATAAAAGCTCTTCTCGAAAAGCTCGCCGAATACACGGACAACGTTTTCCTGAATCCGACCGGCGAGGGATTCAACGCGCTCAGCGAGGTCGTTGCGGACCGTTTTGCCGTGGATGATGCCAAGTGGATGGACGACCCGAAGGAGCTTATCTGGCGATCGGCGCTGCTCGCACAGCTTCAGGCCAAGCTCAATGCGGCGACCCATTTCGTCAAGGATCCCTCGGCGCTGGATTTCGGCGGCTCGATGAGCGACGAGGACAAGAAGATCGTTGCACAGCGAGCCCGCCAGCTCGCCGCCGAGCTTCAGGATGAAGCCCTCAACGAGATCGACGGCAAGACGGAGGAGGCCGTCGGCCGTCTACGGCGGGCCGTCGAGAACACCAAGGATCGATTCATGCGCTACACCGTTACCACCGATGATGCGATCCAGGAAGGCGGATTGACCGAGGGTGACGTGAACGAGCTGTTCCAGGGAGGTGAGTGATGACTCCCGAAATGAATGAAGCTGGAAGACGACCCATCGAGCAACTTCAGCGTGTCGAGCCCCTCGAGGCGGAAGCCGCTTCAAGGGCGGATGGAATTCTCAACGCGAAGACCAAGCAGAACACGGAGCTCGATATTCTCAACGCGAAATGGGCGACCAACAAGGACCTCAAGGCGAGTCCAAACTTCACCTACCGCAAGAAGCTCATCATGGCAGAGGTGCTGAATCTCATGGCCGATTCGCTGGATCCAGAGAAGCAGCACAAGGTAGAGCTCACGAAACTCCGTGAGGCGCAAAAGGCCCTGGCCAGCGCGATCAATCTCGGCGTGGGGCAGATGCTCGAGCGGCTGCGCTCCCGCGAGATTCTCGCCAATCAGTTGATCATGTGGAAGGCGAACTCGGTTCACGCTGGCGCGGCGGCCCTTCCGAAGGGGCAGACGTCGGTGCTGCTGTGCCCGAACTACCTCATAAAACCGGCGTTCCATAAGGCACTGGATCACGAGTTGAAGTCGACGAATTTCGCCATCGGGAGAGGCGAGTACCGCAGTTTCATGTTCCTGCCGTTCGAGAAGATCGAAGGGGAAACGATGTCGCTCGTTCCCTACCTGCGGCTCGCGGATAGGTATCACATGCACATCATTGGGAGCCTGTCGCTCGGCAACAGCAAGGATTCCTTCGGAAACGTCGCCAAGGAATGGAAGTTCGACATCACTTCGGTGAACGATGAAGAGCAGGAGCTTCTCTCGCGTGCGTCGATTGTCGCAAACGATTTGATTGTCCGGGACGCGTACAAGGATTACTACGAGACCGAGCCCCTCACCGTTGGGCTCAATACGGCCTTCACCGCCCAGATGACGCGGTATTTCCAGAGGGAAAAGAAAGGGATGTGGTTCAATCCGATCATCCACCCGAAGCTCAAGCCGTCCGACATGAATACGGTGAACGTCGTCGATAGGATCGATACGTGGCGCAAGGCGGTGGAACAGCAGTTCAACTACGCCTTCACGACGACAAAGGAGCAGGACGCGAAAGAGCCCGGTGTGCGCATTTACGGCGGGTCGACCGTTTTTCCCGAGGATGCCGTCGACGTGGACGCGTTGGGCAACCAGGCCGTGCCGCTGATGCAGTCGCAGGCCCGTGTGACAAAGAACAGGATCTACTTCTTCCTCGTGACGCAGCTCGAACGATACGTGGGCGGTCAAGAGGATCCAACGGTGATCAAGAAGCAGGTGGAACGCTATCTCCAGGACATGATGGACAAGAAGCAGATCCTGGGCTGGAAGGTCCCGATGTGCGAGAAGGACGAGCTGGGCCGTTTCAAGATCAAGGTTCAGGTCAAATGGTCGGCCACGGCCGAGAGTTTCGAGATAGATGCGGAAAGCCGGGAGGAGGGGGAAGAGGGCGAGGAGGCGTAGCGAGTCGACGCTCCGTGCCGCTCGAGGTTTCCGCGGGTGTTTTATACACGTCAAGGAGGGTAACGCATGGTTATCGAGTTCAAGTGGAACAACAAGGTCTACAAGGTGAACGCCTTCGGCGTTTCGTTGCAGAGTGCGGGAGCCATGCAGCTCGCCGATTGTATCCCGGGTACGATCAACGTGAGTATCGAGGTCCCGCCCAAGGCGTCTCCCGCCAAGGATTTCTTCAACTTTGCGAGGACCCAGCACGCAAGCGCAAAGACGAAGGGCAAGGGCCAGATCTCGGTTTTCAAGGGACACGACGGCAAGAAGGAAGGTCAGGCGATCCAGACGGTGACGTTCGAGAAGGCCTGGTTCTCGGATCTCAGCACGAACGTATCCGAGCATGATGATGAGTTCATTTTCAATATCAATTTCGTCGCGACCACGATCACCGTCTCGGGTGAGAAATTCGAGCATGACGCTCGTCAGAGCCTGTTCATCGAATAGGATTGCGAAACGAACCGCTGTGTGAATCCCGTAGCGCGAGAGGTGGAGGTGTATCATCATGCTCACCTTTAAGGGAAAACCGAAGTTTCTGGAGAAGCACACCGTCACAGGCTTCGATACTATCCAGACGCTCGGCGAGATCGGCCGGCTTCAGATCAATCTGCACTCTCGAGAATCCACGAGCGAGCCTCATCTGAAAGCCTACGCGTACGTTCAGAAAAACCTCGGCGAGGAGATAACCTGCACGGTCGATGACTGGCGTTTCGTCGGGACCGTGGAAGGCGTCGCCTACGATTCGGTTTCACGGGATTTCCGGCTCACACTGCACGACGCGCTGGCGAAATTCGATAGGGCGATCGGCTCCAACGTGTTCGCCGAACAGACGATCAAGGATATTGTCTCCGGTGTGGCTCCGGCAGGCGTGAAGATCGAGTACGTGGGCGGCTACGACGGTATCAAGGTGAAACTGGCCATCCAGTACCAGGAGTCGGCGCTTCGATTCGTCAAGCGGCTCCTGTCCGAGTTCGGCGGCCAGATCTGGTGCGCCGGTGATAAGGTCTATGCCGGTCTGGGTCCGATTCCCGAGTCCAAATCGCTCAAGCTCGATAAGGACGTCATGGAATTCCTCATTCACACGCAGCTCGGAGCCGAGCAGGTCGAACTCGAATCGATCCCCTATGTGAAGAGCGGTGCGAGCACTTCCACAATCGAGCTGAAGGGGGGGCGCTTCGGCACGATCCAGGAGGACGCCATAAGCTTGCGCAAGAAGGGCCATGACGCCAAGAATATCTTCCATGTCGTTCACGAGGATGCGAGCTACAACGACACCACGCATTTCGCGAACCGTTTCCTGCGCTCCCAGGCGGCGGGCCGGTTCGTGATCGAGGGTCGCGTAACGGCGCCGGTCAATCTCGGTACCAAGGTGACGGTGCAGGGAATCGGTGCCGGAGCGGGAGAGGAAACGGCGATCGTCCACAGCGTCCGGTGCGTCGGCGACTATATGAAAAACGAGATAATCTGGCAGTTCGCGGCGGTCAATCCCGAGGCGGTCGCCGGTGATGAGTCCCGGCAACCGGGTGCGCTCATCACCTCAACGGCCGTCGTCGAGGAAACGTACGACGATCTCAACCGGGTTCGGGTGAAGTTCCCGTGGGATGGGAAGCATCGCGCAACACCCTGGTTGAGAATCGCATCATCGTCGTGGGGAGAGAAGCACATGCGCTTCCTGCCGCCGCGCAAGGGTGACACCGTCCTGGTCGTCTGGGGGCAGAATGACATGGACCCCGTCGTGCTTGGCAGCGTTACGGCCGGAGATAAGGTCGGCCAGCCCAAGTCGAATCTCATGCTGCAGACGGTGGACGGTCAGACGATCCTCATCAGCAAGGACACCATCGAGATGAAGAACAAGGATGCCGTGATCTGCATGAAGCAGGATCAGATCGAGATCGATGCGGCCGGATCGAAAATCACATTGGATCAGATGGACATTGCACTCAAGGCGAAGGGATCGATCACCCTCGATGGCCCGACGGGCATCAAGCTCAAGACAATAAAACTGGATGTTGGCTGAGAAATGGTTGGTATGAGACATGGCTTCAAAGAAAGACGACCACCAGAAGCAGCTGCTTGAAGAGATCGAGAGCTTCACCGAAAGCAAGATCCTCGGTGATTTCCTTCAGGATGCAACGGGGCTATT
>CBFCXB010000155.1:0-6348 GCA_965601905.1 uncultured bacterium
GTACGGTCTACGACACCTGCGTGCAGATCGTGCACGTTGTCGAGCCGATTCCGGTACCGCTCTTCACGACACCGGTCGTTGCCGTGGTGGTGCTGGCGATGATACTGGCCGCCGCGGTGATCATGCGCAGACGCATCGCGGGCAGAGCCTAGATATGCACGTCGCTTTTCCGTGCCGCCTTGGGGCGGGGTATTCGGCTTGTGTGAGTATGCCATGCTGAAAGAAGCGACGGAGGCATGAGAACCGATTGCCTCGAAACTATGCCGGTGCGGGGTACATCCCCGCACCGGCATTCATTGATAAGCTCCCCGCCCGCTGCATCCTCCCGTTTGATGAGGCACAGCCGTACCGGCGTGACGCGATTACCGTGCATTTGTGCGCTTCAATTTGAGAAGATCTTCTGGTATCATCGCGTATAAGGGTATACACTCGTTTGGGCTCACGTACGCGGCCATGTTTCCGAGTATCTGCAAAGAAAGATCGTATGAGCGGCAGGGCGGTTACAGCGAGTAGTTTCCGGGCGCTCGAGGGCGCCGTCCAGCGTGAGATCGAGCGGCTCAGGCGACACGATCCCTTCGCCCGCATCGACGTGCTCGTCGGATCGAACCTCCTCGGCATACATCTCAAGAGAACATTGACCGAGAGGATCGGCGGGCTGTTCGATGTCCGGTTTCTCACATTCGTCGATCTCGTCGGACTTCTCCAGACCGGTTCCATGGGACGAACGTCCGGGAGGCTGCCCGCTCTGGCGGAACGGGCGATCATTTCCGATATGATCTCCGCCGGTGTACCCGATGACTTTCGGGAGTCTGCGCGAACGAGGGGATTCGCCGCATCCCTGCTCGAGACGTTCGACGATCTTGCCGAGGGCGGTTGCACATCCGAGGTCGCGAACCGTATCACGCGCGGGCACGGCGTGGATGGTAAACTCGGTGAACGGTTACAGTGTATTTTACGGCTCTTTGCGCGGTACCGTGACCGGCTGCATGAACTCGGTGATGATACCCATGCACGGTTCGCGCGTGCCGTCACCGGGTGCCCAGCGAACGGGGCCGGCACCCCCCTGCTCGTCTACGGCTTCTACGATTTCAACGAGATGCAATGGCGGCTGATCGAGGCGTTCGCCGCCGGTCAGGGTGTTGTCCTCTTCGTGCCGTGGTGTGACGATGCAACACACCGGTTCGCCGCGCGTACGATGGCGCGGATCGAGCGGAACGGATTCACGGTCGAACAGATCGATCGCGCGGTGGATGGGGGGGATGCCTGCGAGCGGCTCGTCTTCAGTGCGCCGTGCGAGGAGGATGAAATCGGCTGCGTCGTTCGGCGAATGATGGCGCTCGCCGGCGAGAGGGGTGTGCGTTTCGGGGAAATGGCGGTCCTCTGTCCCACATACGATCCATATGGCACACTCCTTGTGGAGGCGCTCGATGATGCGGGCATTCCCTTCTACGTGCATGAGCGGTCCGGGTTGGATGGCAGATCGCCGTCCAGCGGGGCGCTGCGTCTCCTCGGTCTCCTCGGTGGACGGATTGCTAGACGCGCGCTCGCCGAGTTTCTCGTCACCGCCCCCCTCGGGATGTCGAATACGGGCGGCGATCCCTTCTCCCTCTGGGTGAGGACAAGTGCCGAGGCCGGTGTGGCGGGCGCGAACGGTTGGATAGAGGAGAACCGCAGGTTGATCGCGATGCTGGAGTCGGTCGACGAGGTGGACGAGGAGAGGCGGCGCCGGGTCGAGGCGGCCCGGCTGGTGGGTGACATTCTGGAGCGAATCGAGGCGGCCCGGATGGTATTCGACGGAGAGACCACGTGGCACGGATACGCGAGCACCTTTTCTGTATTGATAAAAGAGCTTTTCGCGCCGTCGGAGGATTGTGATCGTCTCTCGGCCGTCATCGATCGACTCGGTGAGCTCGACCGTGTTTCCGGTGGTGTTTCCTACGAGTCGTTCGCATCGATCGTCGAAGCGGCCCTTGATGATCTCCGGGGGAGCCGCGGGCGCTTCAAGGGCGCCGGCGTCAACATCATGACGATCGGCGAGGCGCGGGGCATCTCCTTCAGGGTTGTGTTCGTCCCCGGCTTGATCGAGCGCGTTCTGCCCGGCATCGTGCGGCAGGACCCATTCCTGAGGGATGAGGAGCGCGCGGCGCTCGGGCGTCTGAGCCTCGGTCGCATTTCCCTTCCTGCCCGGATGGATCGTCTCGAGGAGGTGGTGCTGCAGTTCAGACTCGCCGCCGGAGCCGCTCGTGAAATCCTATTTTGTTCCTATCCGCGGTACGAGGCCGGCACGGGGAAGGTGCTGATCCCATCGTCGTTTCGGCGCCTGCTCGATCCTCTTTCGCGGGAGCCCGTTCGGGAGCGGTCGATGTCGGTACGATGGCAGGCCTCCGGTTCGGACGATGCGGCGCGGCACCGGCCGGTGAGCGAGGCCGAGTACGATCTCGCTCAGGCGTTCGGTGTGATGCACGGCGTTGGTTCCCTTGCGCCGAACACGTTTCTCGCCAGGGGTATCGCACTCGTCAAGGCGCGATGGGGCACGCAACGGTTCACGGCCTACGACGGTGTGTTATCTTCGCGCGAGGTTCTCCGCGAGCTCGCCGCCCTGCTCGATTCGCGCGGATGGAGCTTCTCCCCGACGTCAATGGAGACGTACGCGGGCTGCCCCTTCGCCTACTTTCTGACGGATATGCTCGGTGTGGAATATCTCGAGGAACCGGAGCGCGCCCTGTCGATCTCGCCACTCGAGCGGGGCAATATAGTCCATTCGATACTGGCGCAACTGTACGACACCTTCCGAAGAGAGAAACTTCTCCCCCTCCAGCGGGCGGTCCAAGGTGAGGCCACGGCACTGACCGATACGATCACGAGCCGCTTTCTCGACGGTTATCCGGAGCGCGAACCGGTTGGGCTGCCCGTATTCTGGGAGCTGGAGCGGCGCATGATATCGGCGGCGATCCTACAGCTCGTCGAGGAGGAGTCCGCGGGCGATGCCGGCTACCGGCCTGCATTTTTCGAAAAGTCGTTCGGCGATCGTATGGGGGGTGCGGACATCCCCTTTGCATGCACGGATAGAACGGTGCGTTTCCACGGCCGTATCGACCGCATCGATATGGGTGGGGGGAAGCGATTCAGGGTGATCGATTACAAGACGGGGAGCCTCGATCGTTTTAAGGATCAGGAACTGGGTGGAGGGACGGCGTTGCAACTTCCCATCTATCTGCTGGCGGCCGCAGAACTGCTCGATCGGCCGGTGGCCGACGGCGTCGCCGTGTACTGGCGAGTAGGTTCGGGTCCGGGGAAGCGGCGTGTCATGTACACCGGCGAGGCCTGGCGGGAGGGAATGAGCGAGCTTACAAAGATACTCGATGTGATAACGCGCGGTATCGAGCGGGGGATGTTCTTCGCGGTGCCGGCTCCCGAGCGATGCGCCTACTGTGTTGTTCGCGACGCCTGTCCATCCGGGGCGGTGCGTATATTCGAGGGGAAAGCGGCGGGTGACGAACGATGCCGCGAGTATCTCGAAGCCCGGGGGCTGGTGGAGTAGGGCGGGTCAAGCGGCAACGCCGGAATGAACGAATCGGATGTGAACGGAATGTCCATCGATAGAAACGGATCGAGAAGGGGAACAGACCGGGCATCGGCCCTCGTTGATGCGCCGGAACGCCGGCGCGCCGTTCGAGATTTCAGCCGGTCCCTGTGCGTCGAGGCTGGCGCGGGAACGGGCAAGACAAAGCTCCTCATCGACCGTTTTCTCGAGATAGTCCGCACCGGGAGGGCCCGGTGCACCCAGGTGGTCGCCATCACCTTCACCGAGAAGGCGGCGGGGGAGATGAAGGTGCGCCTCCGGGACGAGATCGAGGCCCTTCTCGGTGATGGGACGATCCCGGACGACGAACGGGAACGGTTGGCGGCGGCGCGGGACGATCTCGAGCGCGCCCCGATCTCGACGATCCATTCATTCGCCTCGACCATTCTGCGGGAACACCCGATCGAGGCGGGTATCGATCCCTCGTTCGTGCAGCTCGATGCCCTTGAGGGTGCACTGCTCATCGAGGAGTGCTGGGAGGCATTCCTCGAGCAGATATCACCACCGTTCGATTCGCTCCTCAGGCGTATCATACCGTTCGGCGTCAGGATCGATCGTGTACGGGATGTTGCCCTGAGCATGTTCGAGCGGCGCGGCGAGCGGTACGTCACCGGTGTCCCCGGGATGGATCGATCGGGCGATAGCAGTATTAGCGCGGGTCGCGGCGGAGAGCCGGATCACGGTGAAGAGGGGGATCGCGGCGGGGAGCCGGATCGCGCCGCAGCCGATATACTCGATGACTTCGGCGGCCTCGATGCCGTGCGCGACGCGCTCGTGGCGCGGGTCGATTCACTCACCGTCCTTGCCGATGCCCACTGCGTCAACGAGGATGATGCGGGTTACCGGGTAATCCGGGATCTCGGCGGGGAGCTTGCCGGAATAGAGGGTCGCGGAGAGGCGGGGCTGGAGGATTTTCTTCTCTCCATCACTCCCCCCAAGCGTAACGCGGGGAACAAAAAAAATTGGCATCCGGCCGGCGCGTGCGCGGAGCAGAAACAACTGGTCCGCGAGGTACGGGAGATGCTCGAGGAGTTCCGATGCCGTGTGGCGGACAGGGTGCGGGACGTCCTCTGGATCTGGCTCGTGGCATTCGCCGATTTTGTTGATGCGAGAAAGGCCGCCGACGGCGTACTCGACTTCGACGATCTCCTGATTCGAGCGAGGGTCCTCCTGCGGGACGAGGGCGCACGGCGATCTCTCCAGCGCCGCTACCGTTACATACTCGTCGACGAGTTTCAGGACACGGATCCTTTGCAGGCCGAGATCATCCTGTTACTCGCCGGTCCTCAACCGGTTGCCGGAGATGATGCGCTCGAAGAGGGAAAGCTCTTCGTCGTCGGCGATCCCAAGCAAAGTATCTACCGGTTCAGAAAGGCCGATGTCGAGATCTACGAGGAGGTCAAGGAACTGCTCGCGCGCACCGGTTCGCACTTGAAGATCGTACAGAACTTCAGATCGGTTCCCGGCATCACCGGATGGGTGAACAGGACCTTTGCGGCGATCATTCAAAAGCCTGAAACGGGCCGTTTTCAACCTGCCTACGAACCGATCCATCCCTACCGTACGGGGGACGGTACGGCCGTCATCCAGCTCGATCTCGAAATGCCTTCCGCGGACGCCACGATCGACGAGGTGCGCCGGCGTGAAGGGGAGGCGATTGCGCGGACGATACGGAGGCTCGTTTCCGAGCGACGGATGGTGGGTGATGCGGAGCGGGGCACGGCGCATCCACTGCGTTACGGTGACATAGCCGTTCTGTATCCCGGTACGACCGGGATCGATTATTACGAGGATCCGATTCGGACGGAGGGAATTCCCTTCATCGTCGAGGGGGGAAAACTGTACTACACGCGCCAGGAGGTGCGGGACCTCGCAGCGGCATTATGGTGTGTGGAGGATCCGTACGATTCACTCTCCCTCGTCGCAACGCTCCGTTCACCACTCTTCGGCTTCAGCGACGAGGAGATTTTTCTCTACGTTCGCTCCGGTGGCCGCTTGCACTACCTCGAGGACGTGCCGTCTCGTGACGGCCGATTCGCGGATCTCGCGGAGGCGTTCGATCTGCTCGCGGAACTGCACCGGCGGCGCAGCGAGTGTGGGCCGGTCCGTACCATGACACGGCTGCTTCGCCGGACAGGGTACCGTGAACTGTCACTCCTGCGGCCGCACGGGGAGCAGCGGGTGCTCAACATCGGAAAGGCCGTGCGGATCGCACGGGGATTCGATGGCGGCGCTTACTCGTACCGTCGATTTGCCGAGTGGTTTCGGCGGCAGGGGACCCTCGGCGCCGTCGAGAGTGAATCGCCGCTGGTCGATGAGTCTGAAGATGCGGTTCGGCTTATCACGATTCACAAATCGAAGGGCCTTCAGTTTCCCGTCGTGATTTTGGCCAATCTTGTACAGCGAAGAACGCGGTCCTCCACCATTCTTCTCGAGCGTGGTTCACGTTTGGCCTTCAAGCTCGGGAACATGCTGAAAACGAGCGATTTCGAGAACCTCAAGGAGCGGGAAAAAGAGCGTGACGAGGCCGAGGTGGCGAGATTGCTCTATGTGGCGGCAACGAGGGCGGGTGATATCCTCGTTGTGCCGCGGACCGCGAGGCGCGGGAGTTACTTCGAGCTGGTCGAGCCGCATCTCCCGGGAACGGAAAACGTGGAGCGCGCCGGCGGGGACGCCGCCGCGGGTATTGTGGCGTTGGGTGGGGGGGATGCGGCAGGGGATGGCCACCAGCCGCGGGGGTTGTAACGAGACCGGGGACCGGCCCG
>CBFCXB010000156.1:0-6337 GCA_965601905.1 uncultured bacterium
TGATGCTTGGGCGTCGCGTGCCGCCGGACCGGTACGAGCGGGCCGTTGATCGCCTGGCCGAGCTGACCGGACTTTCACGGGATTACATACGGCAGACAAACATTCGGATCCATATACGGCGGTTCACCAAGGAGCTGCTGCGGGAGCGCCGGCTGACGGTCGGCAGGCTCGACAGCCGGTTCACCGGCCGCGACCGCGATGCCGCCGGGGAGAGACCCGAGTACGATCCCAGCTACGCCGCCATCTACGGTCCGTACTCCGCGATGCTGAATGATTACGTGCGCCGGGAGCTTGGATTCGAGAGCGATCTCCCGTACGAGGTTCTCACCGGCCGCGTGTATCCGTGGAATTACGGTCGGTACAAGAACCGCTTTGTCAATGTCGCCGAGACGCTTCGGTCGGCGATGACGCAGAATCCCGCGCTCAGGGTGTATGTCGCCAACGGATATTTTGATCTCGCCACACCGTACCTGGCGACGCGGTACACGTTCGATCACCTCGGACTCGAGGGCGACCTTTGCGGGAATGTCACAATGGGGCACTTCGAGGCGGGGCATATGATGTATATCCATCTACCCTCTCTGAAGGCACTCAGCGGCGAGCTCAAAGATTTCATACATGAAGCTGCCTTCGCCATCCAGGGGAAATGAGATCCGGATGACGGTTCGGCGAAGCGCGGTTCATGGATTCACGATCTACTCAGGGTGAATCGGTAGACATATCGAATGAGATTCCCGAGCTGTTTGAGATCGATGTTGAACAGCCAGAATCTGGCCGCATTCAGTATGACACTGGGATGGCGGAGATATCTTCCGATCATTCTATCCCTGTACTTCCATAGCGTATGCATGTTTTCAATCCATGGCAGCTTGATCCACGCGTGGGTGCCGTCTATGTTCCAATCGGCCATGAGCGTTCCATTCTCCCTGGCATCATTGTACACCTTCGTATTGGGAAGCGGGTACATGACCGAACAGTTCACCGCCGTCGGTTTCGTTTCAACTATCAATTTTTCTGTTTCGCGAATGGTCTCGGGCGTCTCGCCGGGATACCCGAGAAAGAGATCCGCGTAGCACTGCAATCCAACCTTTTTCGTGAGCGTGATTGCGCGGCGGTTCATTTCCACCGTGGTTTTTTTATTCATACGGTCCAGCATTTCTTGCGAGCCCGATTCGATTCCGTACACCACGCTCTTCACGCCGACTTCCTTCATCGCAACGAGCAATTCTTCATCGATAAAATCGGTTCGCGCCCTGACCTTGAAGTTCATCTGCAGCTTGTGCCGCTTAATCAGGGAAAGTATCTTCAGGCACCTCTCCTTGTTCCAGACGAAGAGATCATCCATGATGTGCACGTTGCGCGTGCCGAGCGATCGTATTTCGATGAGCTCCGAAACGATATTTTCCGGTGACCGGGCCCTGAACTTTTTAGAGATCTTGAAACAGAAATGGCAATTGAAGGGGCATCCCCTCGAGGTGATGATGACATCAGTCGTTCCCCGATACCCGATACGCCAGTACACGCGGTTCCGGTACGCGTCCGCGAGAAATTCTCTCGCCGGGAAGGCGATGCTGTCGAGATCCATATTGAGCGGGGCGTCCGCGTTATGGACGATCTGTCCGTTCTCCCTGTAGCTGAGTCCTTTGACCTCCGATATATCCAAGCGATCCTCGAGATGGCGGGCGAGGTCTATGATGCTTTGCTCGCTTTCCCCGCGGAGAGCGAAATCGCAGGTGGTGAACGTGTTCAATATCTCCTCCGATCTCGCGGTGGCATGCGGTCCGCCGAGAAGAATTTTCCACCCGTGCGGCTCGGAATCGAGCAGTTTGACGAGCGTGTACGTTTCCCGCAGGTACGTCGAGAAGACCGGGATTCCGATGAGATCCGGGGAGTAGTCAAAAACCATTTTTACGATCTCTCTCGGCGTGAGATTGCCATTATCCGCGTCTATGACGATGAGCTCCTCGCCGGCCTGTTTCAGGGAAGCCGCCAGGTACAGTATGGAAATCGGCGGATTGCATCCGGGAAAGTGCCGTTTAATGTACGGGTACAGCAGAGCGATTTTCATGGTCCACCTTCGATATTGTTCCACATGCGTGAGCTAATCGATGTGCCGCATGTAATCCAAACAGCTTGCGTGCAACGATGTATTGTCCTAATGTGGATTACGTACGGCTTATTTTTACTAAATCGAGGGGAATATATCAAAAAGTAAGCATCGTATCAATTATTTAAAATGTGCGCGGGTATTATTGACGAGTGTGTTATTAACTTTATTTGTAAAAAAGGAATCTATGGAATAAAATGCAGTGACGGCCTGTATTCCAACTGACGACGGAACTGATGAGTAGAGTCGAGAGAAATGAACCGGCGGAAACGCCCGTTGACGACGAGCTGATCCGGAGAACGCGGGAAGGCGATCTCCGCGCGTTCGACACGCTGGTGCGGCGCTACCAGAGAAGGGTCTACTTTCTGGCCATCCGCATGGTCACAAACCATGACGCGGCTGACGATGTAGCGCAGGAGACATTCATAAAAGCGTACAATGCTCTCGACTCGTTCAGGCTGGGATGCAATTTCTATACGTGGCTGTACCGGATATGCATGAACCTGAGCATCAACCACCTGAAGCACGGAAGGCGTGTAATGACGGAAAGCCGGTTCAAGGAGGAGGCGAAACCGCTGGAGCGGGCGGCCTCCGGCGCCGATCCCTTGGACTGCGCCGTAATGACGGAGATGGGAGAGAGAATCGAGACGGCGATCGATTCGCTGTCGCCTAAGCACAAGGCTGTGTTTGTGTTGAGGATATACGAAGATATGAGTTACGAGGAGATAGCCGAGAGTCTCGACATATCGATTGGAACGGTGATGTCCCGGTTGTTCAGGGCCAGGGAGAAGATGCAGGAGATGCTGGCAGAATACAGGAGTGATTCGAGTGAAATGTGAAGATTGCGATACACTCATGTACCTGTTTCTCGACGGTAGGCTCGAAGGGGAGCAGGAGAAGCGGTTCACGGAGCACCTCGCCGAGTGCAGGCAGTGCTCGGAAAAACTGGCGTTCCTCGAGGCAACCGAGGAGAAGGCCAGGGCAATCGAACAGGAAGAGCCGCCGCAGGAATACTGGAACACCTTTTCCAGCCGGGTGATGGCGAGGATCGACGCCGGAGGGGAGAGGAAATCAGTATTCGGTTTCGGGAGGGCGCTGGCGGGACTGTTCTCAGTGCCATCCGGCAGGCTGCGGATCGCGGCCGGTGTCGCCTCTGTCATCGTGGTCGCCGCCGTGGCGATACTGTACATCAACCAGCGCGGCGGTGATATAGTGCCGCCACGGATGGCGGAGCAATCGGAACGGCAGGCGGCAGTCGATCGTCGGGTCGGGGAAGCGGACGGTATACCCGAGCGATCCGAAAGCAAGATAGGGAAACGGGCCGAGGAGGCGCCCGCGCCCGTGCCCGAGGAGGCGCCCGTGCCCGAGGAAGTGCCCGCAACCGAGGAGGCGCCCGTGGCCGAGGAGGCGCCCGTGGCCGTGGCCGTGGCCGAGGAAGTGCCCGCAACCGCCGATGCCGCCCTCGGCGGAGCGGAGGAATCCCTTGTGGAGCCTCCTGTTTCCGTGGAACCTCCCGCCTCCGCGGAGAAGATGGCATCTGCTTCAAAGAAAGACGAGGAACGGACGAAGCGGCGCGATGAGAGCTCTCCCCTGAAGGAAAAGGCGCCTGATGAGACGGGGACGTATTTCGAAAAGAAGCGGGCAAAGTCTATGATGACCGCGGAGACCGAGGCGCTGAACGTGGCGGCGGGGGATCACTTCGATCTCGATGGGACGGTTGTTCCGCGCATCGAGGAGGCCGATACGTTGATGCCGGAATCCATCGTGCGGGCGATCATTCAAACGTGGCGCTCTCACATACAAGAGAATCCGTTCGATGAACTGTCGCGGCAGGGGTACGAGCAGGTGGCGACGGGGTATGTACTGCTGGCGCGGCTCGGCGCCCCGGACGCGGATATAGCCGAAGGTGTGAAATTAATAGAAGAGTATGCCGGAAGTGCCGACGATCCGGCATTGAGGAATATCCTGCTGGGTAAGCTGCAAAAGATACGCGCGCTCCGGAATAAATAATTTTCCACGGAATAAAATCTCTCCATGACCTGTACCAGAATCAGCGCGGGGCAATGAACGCGACGCCCCGCAGGTGAAGACACCGTATCGGGTGAAAGGAGACAGATCATGAAGAGAACACTCGTTTTTGGTTTCGCTCTCGCCGTCCTTATCAGCTCAACCGCTCTGGCCGACGGGTTCATCATTCCGCGCCCCCCGCATCGCCCCCCGCATCCGGGCGGGCCGCGCATTCCCAACCTGTCGATCAAGTATCATCACGTGGATATCACCATCGACGGGCAGGTGGCGCGGACGAACGTCGATCAGGTGTTCATCAACAACCACCATCGGGAGATCGAGGGGACGTACATATTCCCGATCCCGCAGGGGGCCTCGATCTCCGATTTCTCGATGTACATCGGCGGTGAGGAGATCAAGGGGAAGATCCTGGGCCGTGACGAGGCCCGCCGGATCTACCAGGAGATCGTCCGCAGGAGACAGGACCCGGCCCTTCTCGAGTATTTCAAGGACGGGATGTTCAAGGCATCGGTCTATCCTATTCCCGCGCACGGCGAGACCCGCATCAAGCTGTACTACTCGGAGGTCCTGAAGCTCGACGGCGGGATGTGCCGGTACCGCTACACGCTGAGCACGGAGAAATTCTCGCGGGATCCACTGGAAAGCGTACGCGTCGCTGTCGAGATCGAATCGAAGCGCCCCTTGAGGAGCATCTATTCGCCCTCGCACGATGTCACGATCGAGCGGGAGGATGACCACCATGCACGGGTGACCTATACGGAGGAGAACAGCCGGCCGAATACCGATTTTCTCCTCTACTACACGGTCTCGGAGGATGATATCGGATTCGATCTGCTCACCTTCGCGGATGATGACGGCGAGGGGTACTTCCTCGCCATGATATCGCCGCAGGTGGAGATTTCCGAGAGCGATGTATCCGGGAAAGACATCGTCTTCATACTCGATACGTCGGGAAGCATGAAGGGGGAGAAGATCGCGCAGGCACGCGGGGCGCTCTCCTTCTGCCTGAGGAGCCTGGGCGGGCGTGACCGGTTCAACGTGATCGATTTCGACGACGACGTGCGAACCTTCACGGCCGGTATGGAGCGCGCATCACACGGTAATGTGGGCGAAGCCCTCGCATTCGTGAATGGGTGCGATGCCGAGGGAGGCACCAATATCGACGGCGCGCTGCTGACGGGGCTGGACCAGGTCGGCGGCTCCGACGGCGCCGCATACATCATCTTTCTGACCGACGGCCTGCCCACCGTCGGTGAGACGAATATCCGGAATATCCTGGCGAATGTGAAGGGCGCGAACCGGTCCGGGACGAGGGTGTTCGTCTTCGGTGTGGGGTACGATGTCAATACCAGGCTGCTGGACAGGCTGGCCCAGGACAACCGGGCCGCCTCGGACTACGTGCGCCCCAGCGAGGATATCGAGGTGACCGTCTCGAATTTCTACAAAAAGATATCGCATCCCATTCTCACCGATATCGAGCTCACCTTCAGGGGGATCGATGTCCGTGAGGTCTATCCGCGCGAGCTGCCCGACATCTTCAAGGGCTCGCAGCTTCTCGTCTTCGGGAAATACGATGGGAAGGGGCGCGTACGGGTGACCTTGAGCGGTTCCAGTGCGGGATCGACCCGGAAGTACGGCTACACGGTGCGTGTCTCGCCGGACAGGACGAACAGCTACATTCCGCGGCTCTGGGCCGCGAGGAGGATCGGGTATCTCGTCGATCAGCTGCGGCTCCACGGCGAGGATCGTGAACTCGTGAACGAGGTGGTGAGCCTCTCGAAAAAGTACGGGATCATCACCGAATACACGTCGTTTCTCGTGGATGCCGACTACCGGCTCGCCGCGCCCGCCCTGGCGGTCGAAGCGGAGAAGCGGATGCACGATGCGATGAAAGAGGCGGTGGGCGGCGCGGCGGTGAACCGGGCGAAGGCCTCGAAGGCGATACGCGCGGGATCGGCCGTTCCGCAGAGCTATATGGACGGCGAGGCAGGTCACCGCGGTCGTCCAGGCCGGCGCGCGGACGTTTTTCAACAAGGACGGCCTCTGGGTCGACAGCGAGTACGAGGGCAAGACCGACGCGTTGAAGGTGAAGAGATTCTCGGCGGCATACTTCGCGCTTCTCGACGCCGCGCCGGAGGTGGGACGCTACCTCGCCCTGGGTGATGAGGTGATTTTCCTGCTGAATGGCACGGCGGTGCACGT
>CBFCXB010000157.1:0-6334 GCA_965601905.1 uncultured bacterium
ACTATCCGATTCCGCACTATTATTCACAAGCAGCTCGATTGCCCGTGAACTCCGCGGATTGCGCCGAATGAATCCCTTTCTCTCGATAGCCCGCAGGTGATCGATAACTCCACGGTTCGACCGGAACCCAAACGCCTCTCTGATCTCCCGAATCGTGGGCGGGTAACCGTTCTCGCGCAGGTAACGGGTGACGAAATCGAGTATCTCGCCTTGTCGCTTGGTCAAACTGTTCGCCTTGCCGGACTTCATCGTTTTTGAATCCTCTGCCCTGCGCGACCGAATCGGCTAATCTTCATCGAAGAGTGAAAGCTGTCGTTTCGAATCCCGTTTCTTTCGCTGTTGCCCGCCATGCTGCACGGGCCGCGCCGCAACGGGCGTTCCCTCTTGCCTGAGTAACTCCTGGTACATCCGCACAAGCTCACCCCGGTCCTTACCTTCATCGGCGAAGAGATCCTCCTCGATCATGCCGAGAACGGTTCCCATCGACAGCTTATCGGAGAGCCGCTCTATAAAATCACGAAACGACTTGAACGCTCCGCCGCTCTCGCGTTCCGAGAGGATACAAGCGAGCTGGGTAGCTTCGAGGTTCCGTGAAGGGAGTAGCGGTTCCCGGATACCGTCACCTTCCAATGTGTAGCTTCTTCCACTCATGTTGATATCGACGTGTAGAATCGGTACGCCGCTTTTGCGCAGATAATCGAGGTAACGCTTCAACCGCTCTCGCACGTCGAGATTGTTATTAAGGAGCGCGGTAAAATACTCGAGAAAGTAATGGGTTTTCAAAAACGCCGTCCGGTAACTGAGGTAGGCCTGGGAACAACTCAGCGCCTTATCGTGGGCGAACCGTATATTATGGAGAAGGTAATCGAATATCTTCTGAGCATCCTCCTCATCGATACCACGTTCCATCGCCTCTCTGATAAAATCGAGCCGTGTGCCGAGCAGTTCACCGCCGTCACGTCTCTGCAACGCGCGTTCCATCGATACGGCGCGCTCACCTTCAAAGCCTGCGCAGTACGAGAGTATTTCACGGACCTGTTCATGATAGAGGAGCAATCCCCGTGTATTCTCCAGCGGGGCCGCAAGCATGTGATGTGGGAGATATACCCTGCCCTTCTTCTCTGCATTCTCCATAAAACGCTGCCACAAGCGGCCCTCGAGGGGCGCGGGCCGGTACAACGATACGACGTTGACAAGTTCCTCGAAGTTCTCCGGTCGTATCTGAGTGAGGAGATCGCGAACACCCTTGCTTTCGAGTTGATACACGCCTGTCGTCTCGCCGGCGGACATCAGGGCATACGTCTGCGGATCGTCCAGGCTGCCGAACCGCCATCTTTCCCCCGTAACTCCCTCGAACAGCGTGCATTCATGCCTGTCGGTTTGTTTTTTTTCAATTGCATCGATCGTGCTCACGAGCGACGACAGAAAATGGGAGTGCTGAACGACGAGCGTCCATCCGCCCATCGCCTCTATCTCCGCTTTTCCGCAGAGAGCGTAACATTCGCCATTCGCGCCGGTGATGAAAGCGGTCATAGTCTCCGCCTCGCGCGGAAGGATCACCAGGCGGGAGGAATTCAACGTGAAATGAAGGATCCGGCCGGCGAGGGCATGCGCCGCATGCAGTATCGCGCGTACATTCTCCTCGCTGTTGTACAGGCTTCTCAGCGCTTCCGAACTGTCCAGAGTCGCGGCAAGGTTCCGAAATCGCCTCATCGGCGAGAGAATGCGTGAGAGCTCCTCCTGGAGTTGCGGAGATATCCCGAAGGCTTCACCGATCTCCTTCACGATCGTGTGGAAGGACATCGCCTCCGGCGTAACCTGGAACAGTATCTGGTGCCCGTGGAGCAGACGCTCCACGATGGCCAGCAATTTTTCCTTTCTGTGCTCCGAATGGATGAGCTCTAGTAGGGGCGGCACGCCCGGTCTCAGCGATGCGAACGATTCGAAGATGAGACCGTGCTCGATGGGATTCAATATCACGATGCCGAGAAGGTAGCATACGAAGCTATCGAGCATCTCGCCTCCCACGATCTCGAGACAGATCCCGGTTCTCCCCGCGATTGTGATGACATCCCGCAGAAAGAGAAGGAATCCTGATAGTTCCTCCTCCCGTGCCTTGGAGAGTTCCTTATCCATGATCCCGCGGAGGTGGACGGCTTCGTCGCGCGAGGCGCTGTGGTAGGTAAGCAGCAACCTTCTCTTGCACATCTCATGAAGTGTGTCGTCAGGCGTTTCATGCACCGTAAACCAGATACGTCCCTCGATCGCAAGATCGACATTACACCTCTCGGCGATCTCTCCCGAGACGTCGAGCGCATTGCCGTATGTATAGAAGTAGGGTTCGAGATCCTTCCGTTTTTTCAGGTGGTATACACCAGGCTCCCTTTCGAGTCTCCCATCGTTTCCCTTCCGCCGGAGCGTATCGAGAATCTCGAAATATTCTTTCTCCTCCTCCTTTATGTACCGGTCGTTGTTTTTCACAACGAGGGGCACGTTTAAACGCTTCGAAAGGCGCACGAGATGTTCGATAACGAGCTGCTCCCGGTCGAGATTGTGATTCATAAGCTCGACGAAGAGGTGATCGGGGCCGAATATATCGAGGAGTTTCTCCACCACCTCACGCTCCCGCCCGAGGTTACCATGAAGGATCGCCTGGCTTGCCTCCCCCCTGGAACATCCTGTCAGCACGATCAATCCACCGCGGTGTTCGGCAAGCTCTTCGAGCGTCACGAAGGTGTTCTTGTCCTTCGTATGGTGTCTGTTCACCAGAGAGACGAGATTCCTGTACCCGTCGTTGTTCTCGGCGAGGACCGTCAAATCGTACGATCCCTCCCGGCCGATGAGTGAAGTATGACGGATCTCCACTCCAAGAATGGGTTTTACGCCGGCCGCAACGGCGAGTCTGTAGAACTCGAAATGCCCGTACGTCGTCATATGATCCGTTACGGCGATCGCGGGGAACCGGAAAAACGCCGCCCGCGAAACGAGCTCTTGAAATGTTATCATGCCCCGATATGGGCTATTGACGGTGTGCACGTGCAGTGGAATATACATATCGACCTATACGGCGTGGAACAAATACGCAAGCGACTCCATAGCAGAAATGATACTAAACATATGTTTAGTCATCAATGAAAATCTTTCTCTCCTTCTGCGTACCTATCCCCTCCGAGAGTGCTCCTAACCATCTTTTTATTTGCTATTTCAGAGTAATTGTCAGTAGAATGTTCTTCCAGAGTATAGCACGTAATTTCATCACAATCGATGCGAACGCGGAAACAATAACGGATCGACACCATGCCTGACATTCCGAGCGACGGCAATTTAAGAGGTCTCGACAAGGAGAATGAGCGCCTCAGGGCGGCTGTTGAGGAACTTTCCATTCTGAACGATATCGCAACAGCCATCAACTCGGCCGTCACGCTAGAAACGTTGATCGAAAAAATCGTCCACAAGTGCATAAAGCATCTCGGCGCCGAACAGGGTACCATAACACTGCTCGAAACGCATGAACAGGGCAGCCCCTTCCGCACGATGATCAGGAGCACCGATACGTCCCGTGACGTTCTACCCTACCATCTCGACACGAAACTCACCGGCTGGATGCTGAAAAACAAGAAGCCACTCCTCATAAACAACTTCCAGGATGACGACGATTTCCAGACGGTTCACAGTGACGACTATCCGATCCGCTCACTCCTCAACGTGCCGTTGATCCTCAAAGGCCGGCTCATCGGCTCGCTCAATGTTTTCAACAAGCGTGCGGAAGGAGGATTCTCCGAGGGTGACAAGCGCCTGCTCTCCATTATCGCCACGCAATCCGCACATGTCATCGAAAATTCGCGCCTCCTCGAGGAACAGCAGATCCTCCAGCTCATGCAGGAGGAGATGCGACTGGCCTGCAAGATACAGATGGACCTGCTGCCGAGTGATGCGCCGGTGATAGCGGGTTACGACCTTGCGGGGAGAAGCAGTCCTGCAAAGGCGGTGGGCGGGGATTACTTCGATTTCATTCAACTCGACGAACACCGGCTCGCGGTCTGCCTGGGAGACGTCGCGGGCAAGGGTATGCCGGCAGCGCTCCTCATGGCAAATTTGCAGGCGACACTGCGCGCCCAGACTGAGGAAAAGCTTTCAGCCGAGAATTGCATCAGGCGCTCGAACTCGCTGATGTTCAAGAGCACCGACATCGATAAATTCGTAACCCTCTTCTACGGAATACTGAACATCGATGAGCATGTGCTCTGCTACTGCAACGCCGGCCACAATTATCCGTTTCTGTTCAATGAGAACGGGGAATATGTCAGGCTCGACGTCGGCGGGCTCGTTCTCGGCGCCCTCGAGGAGTTCGACTTCAAGGAGGCGACGATCCCGTTCAAGCAGGGTGATATGCTTCTGATATTCTCGGATGGTATCAGCGAGGCTCAGAACGAGGCCGGTGAAGACTTCGGAGAGGAACGTCTCGTAGAGGTCGCGGCCGGCCTGAAGGATTCAGCCGCCACTGAGGTAATCGACGGCGTCATGCAGGCGGTTAGCGATTTTACCGGTGATAAATCCCAGTTCGACGATATGACCATTCTCGTCGTGAAGAGAAAATCTCCCTAGGAACACGTCTATGGTGTGGGCTACCATTACCCCACATACAACAAGAACGATAGACATATAATAATTGTTTTGCTATAACTTACATATTATTTCTTTCGTTTTACCTTGCATAGGTATGAATAAAATCGTAGAATTTCGGTTACGTTGCGGATGCGGAGCATTTTCAAGAAATAGTGAAATCCATGATCGAATCGACGATTTCGCATTACAAGATCATTGAAAAGATCGGTGAAGGCGGTATGGGTGCGGTTTACCTGGCCGAGGACATCAACTTGAAACGGACCGTCGCCCTGAAATTCCTCCCCCTGCAGGCACTCGCCGACGAGAATGAAAGATCACGATTCGTTCAAGAAGCTCAGGCCCTGGCTGCCCTCGACCATCCGAATATCTGCACCGTCTATGAGATCGAGGAGGCCGATGGGAGAATATTCATCGCCATGGCGTTGGTTCGCGGCAGGAGTCTGAAGGATACCCTACAGACCAGCCCCATGACACCATCGGCGGCACTCGATATTGCGATCCAAGTCGGAGAGGGTCTTCAGGATGCCCATGATAAGGGGATCATTCACCGCGATATAAAATCCGCCAACATCATGTTGAATGGTAAAGGCCAGGCCAAAATACT
The DNA here is from genome assembly GCA_965601905.1 of uncultured bacterium. Taxonomy (GTDB): domain Bacteria; phylum Krumholzibacteriota; class Krumholzibacteriia; order Krumholzibacteriales; family Krumholzibacteriaceae; genus DATKWS01. The sequence continues at coordinate 5,231 of CBFCXB010000157.1, forward strand.
CGATTTCGGCCTCGCCAAGCTGACGGGTCCGATCACCTTGACGAGGGGCGTGAGTACGATGGGCACCCTGGCGTACATGTCCCCCGAGCAGGTAAGCGGCGGCGAGGTCGACCATCGTACCGATATCTGGTCCCTCGGAATCGTTCTTTATGAAATGCTCACCGGCGTGCAACCGTTCCGCGCCGAGAAGGATTACGATGCGGCGGTGCTGTACGCGATCATGCATGAAGCCCCCCCTCCGCCGTCGCGGCTCAACGGCGATATTCCTCCCGAGCTCGATCGGATCGTACAACGGGCGATGCATAAGGACGTAGAGAAACGGTACGCCTCCATTGCCGATATGCTGAGCGATCTTCGCCGGATCTTGGAATCGATCAAAGCGGCGGCATCCCGAACGTCCGCGACGGGCGGAATGCGCGCGGGGGCGTGGAAATCGCACTTCAGATCGATAACGGTCTCCGTCGCCATGGGCGTTATCGCCGTCCTCATCATTCTGGCACTGGTCCCATCGTTTCACGGGGATTCATCGACGGCATCCATCGCGGTATTGGATTTTACCAACCATACGGGATTCCCGCAATTCTCGGGGCTTCTTGCAAAACTCCTCATCACCGATCTCGGGCAGAGCCCCTACATTCAGATACTGAGCAAAAAACGTATGGGGGAGCTCGCCGAATATTACGACACCGGTTTCGGCTCTCTCTCTCAAGGATTCGCACTATGCCGGGAGGCGCACGTACGCTACCTCGTATCTCCCCATATCCGTCAGACCGGTGCCGCTTTCACGCTCGAAGCGAATGTGTACGATGTCAAAACGGAACGGGAACTTTTCACGGGACGCGCGGGTCCTGACAATCAAGAGAGAATCGTTGTTTTGATCGACGAACTTTCCAACACGATCAAGGATAAACTACGTGGGAGCGAGCAATGGACCGGGCATCATGATCGCAAGCTCTCCGATATTACGACAACCTCCGTTGAAGCTTACATGTTCTATGACATCGGACAGTCCCTCTACGCCGGTCACGATCCCCTGAAGGCCATTCCGCATGTCGTGCGCGCCGTAGCGATCGATTCGACATTCGTCGAGGCATACTATTTCCT
>CBFCXB010000158.1:0-6318 GCA_965601905.1 uncultured bacterium
CGGGCGAGACGCGAGATGACCCTCCCGGGCGATGCGGCATGCTCGTTACACGGCAGGTAGGGTTCGAACGCCGCCAGGGCGTTATCGTTCCATGGATACCGGTCGCAGACGCCGTTTTTTGGGAGACGCTCTTCGGGCATCACGGACCTAGCTGTTCGTTTGTTCCTTGCTCCGCTTGGTCCCCCGAATCGCGCAGAACTTTCCACACATCGAACAAAGCTCCTCCGAATCGGTGGAACTCCGATCGTACATTTCCGTCGCCTTCACCGGATCGATGCTGCTCTCGAGCGCCCGCTTCCAGTCAAGCTCGGCCCGCGCCCTGGACACAGTGGCGTCCCAGTCGGCGGCTCCGGGAAATCCTTTGGCGATATCGCCCGCGTGCGCGGCGATCCGAGCGGCGATGACACCCTCGCGGACATCCTCGATGGTGGGAAGGCGCAGGTGTTCGCCGGGCGTGACGTAGCAGAGAAAATCAGCCCCGTACCACGCGGCGACGGCGCCGCCGATGGCGGCCGTTATGTGGTCGTATCCCGGGGCGATATCGCATACGAGGGGACCGAGAACATAGAAGGGAGCGCCCCTGCATACCTTCTTCTGAAGTATCATGTTGGATGGGATCTCGTGAATCGGTACATGGCCGGGACCCTCGACTATGACGCCCACACCGCGCGCGCGCGCCCGATCGACGAGCTCCCCGATAACGAGAAGCTCACCGACCTGGGCGCGGTCGGTGGCATCGGCGATCGCACCGGGCCTCAAGCCGTCGCCGAGACTCAGCACAATGTCGTACCGGGCCGCGATATCGAGCAGCCTGTCGTAATATTCGTAATACGGATTCTCCCGCTTGTTCCGCACGATCCACTGGAGTAAAAAGCACCCGCCCCGACTCACCACACCCGCCATCCGCGCCTGGGCGACTTCCCCGGCCAGTCGCCTCGTCAGCCCGCAGTGTATTGTCATGAAGTCGACCCCGTCTGCCGCCTGCTGTGTGATCACATCGAAGAATTCATCGACGGTGCAGTCGGGCACCTCCCCGCCCCGCCTCGTCACCTCGACAATGGCCTGATAGATTGGAACGGTGCCCAGGGGCACGGCGCACGCCTCGAGGATCTTCCGGCGGACCAGATCTATATCCCCCCCCGTCGAGAGATCCATCACGGTATCGGCACCCGAGGAGACCGAGACGTCGAGCTTCTCGAGCTCCACCGCCACATCGTCATGATCGGGGCTCGTGCCGATATTGGCGTTCACCTTGGTCCTGAGTCCCTCGCCGATCCCGATCGGCCGGCAGTGCTCACGCGCCGTCCCCGTGATCACCGCCTTTCCATCGGCGATGAGGCTTCTCAGCCTCTCCGGCTCGATTCCCTCATCCCCGGCGACTCGCTTCAGGGCCGGGCTTGCTTCCCCCTTCAGCGCCCTCTCGATTTCGGTCAATACGGGCCTCCTCTCTCAGATCGTTACACTCTGTATTATACGTTCTGATCGTGAGCTGCGTCAAGGCCGCCTGCGGCGGAAAAGCAAACGGCGGGAGAAATCCAACCTCGGTACGCCGGCATCACCTCGCCTCGGCCTTTCGCGATGCGAACGGGCGCGTCCGATCCCGATGCGAACAATCCGTCGTGACACCGGGGCTGACGGCGTTTGCTAGAAACTCTCCTGCAGTGAAATGTGAATGCGCGTTCCCTCGAGGGAGAGCCGGTCACCGACGCCGAAGCTCAATTCAATGATGCCGAGCGGCGATGCGGAGCGCAGGCCGAATCCAACGCCGTTCTTCACATCCCACCCGTCGCCGTCGCGATAGAACCACCCCACATCGTCGAATATAAAGAGACGTCCCTCTCCTCCGAACCGGTATTCGAGGTTCGTGTAGAATACCCGCTCGCCGCGGAACTGGTTTTCACGGTAGCCACGAAGCGTCCGAGCGCCACCCAGCGGGTATAGCTCGGCAGGCGGTACGGTGCGCCGCGAGAATACAGCCTCTGAAACAAGGCGACAGAAGACACTCTGGTTGCGCACGGTGGGGATATCCGCCGTACCCTCGAAACGGTAGAGAAGCTGCCCTTCCCGCTCCGAAGAACCCCCCTCGAGGTAGCTCCTCTTGTACGCCCCGTCGATGTGCGCCCGTATGTTCAGACGGTTGCCTCCCCACCGCTCGAATCCGAACCGGTACCGCTGCCTGACGCTGCGGAGCAGTTCTCCCGCACCGGGCACGTTCCGGTCACCGGCGGCGCCGGCCACAACCGAAAAACCAGGCCTCAGGGGAATCGTGAGATACAGGCCACCCGAATGCCACGTGTAGACCGTATCCTGCACAACCTGCCGCACCTCGACATCGAGATGCACCGGGGAGGAGAGAAGAAACGGCTCCCGGTACTTGAATTCCACCCGTGAATAGTTTTCGCCGTCGTTCAGCCAACTGAACATTGCATCGCGGGCGGTCCCGGCGATATTGCGCAGCTCGACCTCGGCCGATCCGCTCAGAATGTATTCCCCCTCGTCTTTGCGCGAAAATCCGAACGCGCCCTGAAAGCGGTTGCTGCGCGCCATCTCCTTCAGGGGTATGACGACATCGACCGAGCCGTCCCTGCCGCGGCGCACCTCGGCCTCCCCCACCATCTCGAAGAGACCCGATTCACGGAGGTATTTGCTGGAACGCCGCACCGCCCGCTCTCGGTAAACGACTCCCTCCCGCAGCCGGGCCGTCCTCAGCGCGACGGCGGTATCGGTCTTCGCCAGTCCGTCGAAGCGCACCTGTGCGATCATGGTACGATCGCCCTCGAATATCGAGAAGGCGAGATCCGCGCGGTTGGCCTCCGCCCGGTAGGCGAAGCCGCTCAGCCACACCTGCGCGTATGGAAATCCCGCATCATTGTAATCCAGAAGGAGACGCTGCATCGCCGAGCCCAGGTCAACCGGATCGAAGGGATCACCTTCCCTCGCACCGAGAAAACGGACGATCTCGGACAGCGATAATCGATTCGATCCGCTGACCGTCACGTCACCGTAGACGGTCCGATCTCCCTCGCTCACACCCACGTGCACGTTTACTCGATCGCCCGTTCGCACGGTATCGACGGTCACGGTGGCTGCAAGCAGACCGTACGAGAAGTAGATCGAATCGAGACGCGTCAGTTCGTGCCGAATGAGCGAATCGGAATATACGACGCCCTCGAGCAGGCAACTCTCCTTACTGACGGTCGCCGTAGACACGACCAGGCCGCCGGCATACGTCACCGATCCGATGACGCTTCCCGCCGATGGCCGCACAATGCATAGAACGATCACCGCACAGACGGCGCATGCCACGTTAAAAGTACGCACGACTCTCCATCTTGAGGGCATGAACGGTCTCCACCTCTCCACGAAAGTCCTTTTCCCGCCTCCCCGTATAATTCACGCCGAAACTCACGTTTCGCGTGATCCGGTACTGTCCGATAACACTCCAGTCTTCCCGCAGCCCCTCCTCGAGGAAAAAGAGGGGTTTGCCCGTTTCGGTCTCCACGTTGGTGTAGGTGAGCTTCAAGAATGTCGTCACATGCAGCTTGGCGCCCACGGACGAGGTGAATGTCGGCGTGGCGCTGTACGACGACTGGCGCGCCAGCGAGACCTCGTCGTCGCGGTCCTCGTATGCGAGCTCCACCGAAAACCGCGTCGATGGCCGGATACGGTAGCTGAGCTGCGGCCGCACCGCTCGTGACTGCACGCGGTAATTCTGCCCCGACATTCCGCCCGAATCCCGCTCCCGCAGCTTCGCCCGAAGCTCGAGCGAAAAGGTGAGCGTTGATGTGGGAACAGCCTCCACCCGCACCTGCAGCTCCTCGACGAATCGCTCCACCGGTACCCCCTCGGAACGGTTGTCCTCCTCGTCCTCGCGGGAGTAGGTCAGGCGGAGATTGTACTTCTTGACGTCATTGAGAAAGCTCCACTCCTGGCGCAGATTGGTGAGGCCGTACAACGTCACGTCATCCCGCTGGAGGAGGGAGGGAGAAAGGGTATAGAGCCTCGCGAGATCATCGGTCCGGGATTTCTCGACGATGGAGAAAAAATGATCACATGACACGTTGCGGCGCAGCCGGGATAACCAGCCGCCGTCCATATCGCCACCGACAACCCCGCGCAGACCGCCGCCGACACTCAGGCGCCACGTGAGCTCGACCGTGTTGACGGATTCCTTCCCGCCTCCCGGCAAGTACAGTACCATGTAATCGCCCCGTTTCTGGCCGACCTCCCTCCCCTCCTCGTCGTAATCCCCCTGATTTTCCCCGACGAAGATGACGGCCTTCTCGAGACTTCGTTCCTCCCCGGCGGTAATTCGGTAACCGATGTCGGTCGTCGCCGCGATCGCTTCCCACGAATCCCGGAACCGGAACCGGGCAAGATTGTACCAACTCGTCAACCGCAGGGGCACATCCCGGTTTCTCCGGTGCGTCAGATCCAGATCGACGATACGTCCTTCGTGGGAATATCCTCCCGCGACACGGACCTCGTCGTTGTCCCGTGCGCGGAACCATTCACCGCCGCGGCCCTCGAGATGATCCGTGCGGCGTATGGTATACGAGGCGTTTCCCTTGAAATCGCCTACCTCCCGTGCCCCGAGAACAAACGCCCCCTTATAGTACAGCCTGCCGGTGTCACGCGCCGCCTCGTTGAACGCGCGATACCGCTCCGTTTCGAACGACACCCGGGGCACGAGGCGCCAGAACGCGAAGACACCCTCGCCGCCGGCGAAGAGCCGGTCCCGATCATCGCCGGTCTCCGAGGCGAGCGCACTAAAGCTGATCCCGCGCGCGCCCATGTCCCCCAATCGGGCGGCCAGATCACCCTTTCGCGCGGATAGTCCGTTATCCCGCGAAAGGAGACGGTAATCTCCCGTGAACTCCCATTTCTCTTTACCGCGCCACCGCACCGACGCGCCACCGATCCGCTCGCTCCCGACCAGCGGCACGTCCTGGAGGCTCCAGTTACGATAGAAATAGGAGTCCCGCGGTTTGTCGGGTGCCATGAACCGATCCTCGAGTGTCGAGAATTCACCGACGAGGGTCAGCGTACTTGATGAGATCGGCAGATCCCGGATCCCGCCGGCCAGATGAATCGCATGCCCCGCGTTATCCCCGTCGTCCAGGCCGGATAGGAGGTTTTCGTCGTGCAGGCTGAGATTGCCCTCCATATCGAGAAACAGGGAGCCCGTCCCTCCCGCCGCTCCGACGGTGAAGAGGCGCCGTCTCTCGGGGAGCGGCAGCGGTCGCCCGATCAGGTAATTCCCCCGCCGCTCGCCCGCATAGGCATACTTGACCTCGCCGCGCAGCGAGAAACCGTTCGTCCGGTAATTCCCTTTACCGGAGCCGACCTCATAGAAATCGAGCTCATACTCGCCTCCCGACTCGACGAATACGAAACGGGCGGGAAGCGAATCGGCAGGAACAAGCATATAATTTCCTTTTCCCGGCTCCACCTTCTCGATCCCGCCGGCCACCGCCGCCTCACGATCGTCCCCCACCGCGGCAACCAGCGACCGCTCCTCCTCGGACAACCCGCCCCTAAGCGGCCGGTCAGAATTATCCGATTCCTGGAAGAAGAATGCACGCAGGGTAAGCGCCTCATCGTGGAAGGGTGCTTCCCACCCGGCCGATACCGTTGTGCGTTCGTAATCATCCTCGCCGATCTGAAAATCGATAACGATCTCCGAATCATCCGTTACCGGTACCTTCTCCGTGAATGTGACCGACCCGCGGTTGTAATCGATCGTGTAATCGTTTTCACTTCCGCGTTTCAGCAAACGGCCGTCGAGGTATACCGTCTCGGTACCCGGAAGCACGATAACACCGTTAAACCGTCTTGCCGGCAGGAGTTCGTACGGCCCCTGCACTCCTTCCCGCCCCATGAAACTCGCCGTGCGAAAGCGACCCTTGGCGATCCCTCCGCCCGCGAAGTACCGCTGCCCCTTCACGTCCACCGTGGCCTGCACGCCGCGCAGCTCGCGCTGAAAGGCGGCAAAACGTGACCAGCTCTGTCCCATACCGAAATCTCCGAGCTCGACCGTTGCATGCTTGCTTCGAATCTGCACGGCAACCTTGTCGAGGTATTTCAATTCTTCCGTATTTCCCTCAGGCTGAACCGGCAGGTTATCGTCGGTCAGGTAGGCCTCAACCTCCAGGTCCTTTGCGATCTTTCCCAATATGCTCACCTTGAGACTCTGATCGATACCGAGCCCCTTGGCCGAGCCGACGGAGAATCCAACCGTCTTGCTTCCCGATAGACGGAGCCGGTAGGGATCGCTCGAAGGGCGAACCTCCCCCATCTCATCCACCGATGTCACCA
>CBFCXB010000159.1:0-6292 GCA_965601905.1 uncultured bacterium
ATGGAATGCCGTTTCGTGCACCGGCGGGTTCCCATGCAATGGGAGCGCGGGTATCGATACATGTGCACACCGCGTGCATGGCACGTCTCTTGATGCATTCCCCCTTGATACATTCCAACGTTTGAGGCGCACGATACGGAGTACGGGAGATGCCGCGCAGGGTGAATGCGGAAGCAGTTCATTTTAAAAGCGTTTCAGTCAAGCAGTCGGCGGGTGTTTGTTGCTGCATCATCGCGGCCGATGAGGAGGGGCGGATCGGCCGCGCCATAGAGAGTGTAAAGGATCTGGCCGACGAGGTGATCGTTATCGATACGGGTTCGCGGGACCAGACGGCGGCGGCGGCCCGCGGGGCCGGCGCACGGATCTTCGATTTTCCGTGGCGCGATGATTTCAGCGCGGCGAGAAATTTCGCACTGGCGCACTCAAGGGAGGAATGGATTCTCGTTCTCGACGCCGATGAGGCGATCGAGCGCGACGATCCTCGCGCGATCCGCCGTCTTCTCTCATCTCCGGGAGTGGGCGCCTTCTCGTTCGAGCAGCGCACGTACTGCGACGAGCCGACGACATTCGGATGGGAAGCGATTTCACGGGACAGGGCGACATCCCGCATCTCTCAGGGTTTCTTTGCATGCCGGCAGGTTCGTCTCTTCCGTAAAAACGAACGGGTTGTCTATCGCGGCCGCATTTTCGAGGAGGTCACTTCGTCGCTCCAGGAGTGCGGCGTGCGCGTGATCGACACCGGCTCCGTGATTCATCATTACGGCAGGCTGGAGCCGCGGGAGCGGATCTACCGGAAGACACTCACGTACCTCGCGTCCACCTCAGGACGGCCGGCCATACACCGTTGGAACGCGCACTACGCCTTCGAGACGGCCGTGCAGCTATTCGTTCTCGGGAATCTGCTGGAGGCGCGGGGGCTCGTCACCCGTTGCCTCGAGGTCGTGCCCCACTGCTGGCAGTTCCTGAACCTTCGCGGATTGATAGACCTCCGTTCCCAAATGACGGACGATGCGATCGCCTGCTTCGAGCGCGCGCTCCACGTCCAGCGTGACGCACGCGAGCTGTATTGCAATCTCGGGGTGGCGTACCTGGAGAACGGCCAACCGGAACAGGCGCTTCGAACCGTGCAGCAGGGCATCGCACGTTCCGGCCCGGATGCGAGGCTGCTCGAGCAGGCCGCCCTCGCTTCCCGGACCGCGGGGGATATCGACGGTGCCAGCGACTACATCGACGAGGCGTTGGCGACCGATCCGCACCGGCCGGGAACGCATGCCGCGCGGGCGGACATTCTGTACGCACGGGGCGATGCCGCGGGAGCCCTGCGGGCACTGGATGCGCTGCGATTTCTCCCGGAGGTGCCGCTCGGTGTCTACCTGCGGTCCCTGCACCTCTGCGTCAGAATGCGGGCGCTCGAACATGCCGGACGCATCGTCAGGGGGGCCATGGATGAACATCCGGGCAACAACACCCTTCTCCTGCTCCAGGGCAAGATTCTCGAACTGGACGGCAACGACAGCGGAGCGCTCGATTTCTACAGGCGTCTCCTTGCGGTCGATCCCGAAAACACGGGAGTGCTGGCGTGCCTCGGATGCCTGTACGAGCGAGGCGGTGACCTCTCGAATGCGTTGACGGCCTTCCACAGCGCCTACCGCCTCTCGCCGAGCAACAGCCGTGCCGAGGTCAACCTGGCGATCGTGCTGGAGAAGCTGGGACGCACCGATGAGGCCGAGCGGCACCTCCGCAACGCCGTGGGCAGACGACCGGGCGACGGCACCGCCTGCAACGCACTGGGATGTCTCCTCGCGAGGGGCGGCATGTACGAAGAGTCGATCACGTACTTTGAACGCGCCGTCGACCTGGAGCCCTCGAGTGAGTGTTTCCGCGTGAACCTCGAGCGGGCGAACCGGATGCTGGCATCATCCACCGTTGTATCATAGATGAAATTGTATCGGGATATCCGGCGGCCGGTCCGTTGAAACACCTGGGCCTGCGACATAGAAGTGGGTTTTAGGCGGGGTCTCTTCAAACCTTGCACCGGCGCACCCGTCTGTGAGAGAATAGGCATTCGCTTGATCTTCGCTCGGGCGGATGCATATTGCTCGGAGGGTGCACATGAGCGGTACGAGCGGAGGCTCTATCGTGGCGGTCCTCCGCGCGGCGGGCAGATCATGCGATGAGCTGGTCGAAACGGCAAAGGGGATTCAGTGGCGGCGGTTGGCGGGTTTGACTTTGCCCAAGATGGGACTGCTCTCCAGCGAGAAGATACGCGAGTTCATCATCGGCGAGATCGGTGATATCGATTTCGAGGAGCTCGAAATTCCAACGGCGGTGGTCGCGGCCGATCTGACATCGGGGAAAAAGGCGGTGTTCCGAAAGGGGCGTGTCGCGGTTGCGTGCCAGGCGAGCAGCAGCATTCCCGAGATATACTGCCCGGTGGTTATGGACGGCCACTGCATGGTCGACGGCGGGCTCGTTGAGTATCTCCCCGTCGAAACACTGGCGGGCTTCGGCGAGATGTTCAAGATTGCAGTGAATCTCGGCATGACAAGCGGGGTCCGCCGCGAGCCGCACCACATGCTCGAGGTCGTGATGCAGGTAACGGGATTCGTGGCGCAGCGGAACACGAAAGATTCGGAGCGCCTGGCGGATTTCGTTATCAGACCGGATGTCGAGAGGTTCAGTCCGTTCGATTTGAGCAAAGCTTCCGAGATAATAGAGGAGGGATATCGGGCGACGATCGCATCGATGCCCGCGTTGCTTCGGGCCGTCAGGGAGTTCGGATCGCTCCGCCGGCGCATTCGGCGCCGCATCATCCGTCTCTTTTCCTCGGCCGAGCGTTTCTGAGAGGTGACCGCGCCTGGCGGCGGGCCGGACGGGAACGGGCGCCGCCCGGCGCCACGCACTGCATACCGAACGGATTCGTTTTGATTGACAGAAGGTTCACCTCTTCGTTAGTCTTCATTGGACGAAGCACGTTATTCGGTGTTGACAACGGCGCGGTGCATCTATCGAAAGCGGCTGGATGAGATGGTAACGAAAAAAGTCATTGAAAATCAGATCATCACCCTCATGACCGACTTCAGTTGGCAAAACTGGTACCTCGGAGTCATGAAGGGTGTGATTCTCGGTATCAATCCCAAGGTCCGCTTCGTGGATCTTTGCCATAACGTGTCGAGCAAGGACGTGCGGGAGGGGAGTTTCATTCTCTCCAACAGCTATCAATATTTCCCGAAGGGAACGGTGTTCCTCTGTGTGGTCGATCCGGGTGTCGGGGGCAAGCGCAAGAATCTGATCGTCAAGACCGAGCGGCACTTCTTCGTCGCGCCTGACAACGGCATTCTCAGCTCGATCTTCGAGAAGGGGAGGGTGCAGAAGGTCTACCATGTCGAACCGGGCGAGTACACGCTGAAACTCCACGGTTCGACCTTTTACGGACGCGATATCTTCTCTCCGATCGCCGCGCACCTCACACTCGGCGTGCCGCCCGAGAAGATGGGGGAGGAGCTGAAATCGGTGCTGATCGTTCCCGCGATAAAACCGTTCGTGAACGAGAAGGGGGAAATATCGGGAAGGGCCGTGTACGTTGATACCTTCGGCAACATCATAACAAATATCGGCGAGGAATATCTCTCGACGCTGTTCCCTGATGCGATACCGTGGGAAGGATTCAGGGTACGCGCGGCGGGAAAGCGGATAAAGGGCATCAGGCACTACTACAAGCAGGGTGAAGAGGGAAAGCTAATGGCGCTCGTCAATAGCTGGGGATACCTCGAGATCGCCGTGAACAGGGGGAATGCCTTCGAGCATCTCGGACTCACCGAGAAGAAATCACTCGAAATCTTTCTTGCCGTTGAAAGCCATAGTTTCCAGTGATAGGTACTATGTCTCTACAGGTGACGATACTGGGCTCAGGGACGATTATTCCCACTCCTCGGCGGAGGGCGACCTCGCTCGCCGTGGGCGTCGGGGATGAATGGTACCTGTTTGACTGCGGTCCCGGAACACTCGATGGGCTCGAGGAGTCGGGCCTCTGTTTCCGTGATCTGAAGCATGTGTTCCTCACCCATTTTCATCCCGATCACACGCTCGGCGTCGGGCATCTGCTGGCCGCGCTCAGGATCGATGAGTCCTCCGGCGGTCAGGGGGGACTTACATTCTACGGTCCCGGCGGGCTTACTGATTTCATCGAGCGGTGGCATGCGCTGTACCATGCGACGCTGCCGAAGGCCGCCCATCCCACGCTCGTCGAGGTGGACGGCGGTGAAGTGTACAGCGGCGGGGGTGTGAGGGTGCGCGCCGCCGGTGTGGATCACGACGGCCGGGCGGCGCTGGCGTACCGGTTCGATGCGGAGGATGCGAGTATCGTCTATACCGGCGATACCGCCTACACGGAAATCCTGGTGGAGCTCGCGCGGGAGGTCGCTCTTCTCATCGCCGAGTGTTCCGTGCCGGATGACCGGCCGATGGCTGGTCACATGACGCCGTCCGCCGTGGGGGCACTCGCCGCTCGATGCGGCGCCGCGCGGGTTGTTCTCGTGCATCTCTATCCCGTATTCGATGGACAGGATCCGGCGGAGGCGGTGAAGAGGGTGTATCGTGGACCGGTAACGGTTGCCGAGGATGGTATGAAGATCAATCTGCAATAGAGGAGAACGGTTTCCATCGAAAGGAAGGTGACGGTCCAGATGAAGGTAACATTGAGTGTAATCAAGGCTGATATCGGGTCGATCGGCGGACACATAAAGCCCGGTGAGCGCCTCAAGAACCGGGTCCGCGAGTATATCGAGGACAAGGGCTCGAATCTCATTCATGATTTTTTCCTGAGCTCGACGGGAGACGACATCGCGATACTGATGAGTCACGATCGCGGTGAAGTGGACAGCGAGGTTCACAAGCTCGCCTTCGACGCTTTCATGGTGGGGACCGAACTGGCCAGGGAGATGGGCCTGTACGGGGCGGGACAGGATCTTCTGAAGACCGCATTCAGCGGGAATGTGAGGGGAATGGGGCCCGCGGTGGCGGAGATGGAATTCGAGGAGCGCCCCAACGAGCCGTTCCTCTTTTTCGCCGCGGACAAGACCGACCCGGGCGCGTACAACCTGCCGCTGTATCTCGCCTTCTGCGATCCGATGTTTTGCAGCGGTCTCATCCTGAGTGACAAGATGATGAAGGGTTTCGAGTTCCACATCATGGACGTGGAGTATGTCGAGGGTGACCGGGTCATCGTGCTCAATACACCGAATGATATCTACGACATCGCTGCGCTTCTCAGGGATAACCAGCGGTTCGTCGTCGAGAAGATCATATCGCGTTCGAGCGGCGAGATCGCGGCGTCTGTGAGCACCACGAGGCTCCACAATATCGCGGGCAAATACACGGGGAAGGATGACCCGGTTATGCTTGCGCGTGTACAGGGGGGATTCCCCGCCGCCGGTGAAGTGCTCAGTCCGTATGTAAAGGGACACTACGTGGCCGGTTTCATGCGGGGGAGCCACACCGGTCCGCTGATGCCGGTGAAGCAGAATTCGACCATCTCGTACTTCGACGGCCCGCCGGTGGTGAGCTGCGCCGCGTTCTGCGTCCATAACGGCAAGCTGACCGAAGCGGCGGATGCGTTCGATCACCCGTTCTGGGACCATATCCGGGACAAGGTCTCGCGGAAGGCGCTCGATATCAGGGACCAGGGTTTTTCCGGAGTTAGTATGTTGCCATACAAGGAGTTAGAGTACTCGGAGGCGGTTCGGAAAAAGTTGGATGCATTGGATAAGATGTTCAAGGTGAGGAAATGAGTGTCGATTGAATGTACGTATCCGATCTCAATCCGTCATTTGTGCTGCTCTAGGATTTTATGCCGGGCGCCGTCTGTACGCGCCCGGCGGGTGTTTGCGTTACGACCCGATTCAATGGATTGATGTCGACCGTACCGGTCCCTGCCCCGGCAGAAACAAACCGTGCCGAAGCATCGTATAATTAATATCAGCTCGAGAAATAGCCGTTTGCATCGAGGGAGGTTGTTCATGCGAAAGCGATGCGGCATTGCACCGGTACTCGTGTTTTTTCTCATCCTGCCCGCGGCCCTCTCTGCCTACACGCTGAAGGACACCTGGCACCGCTCGTTCGAGGTGCGTGAGGGGGTCGAGTTCATTCTCGATAATGTGAACGGCGGTATAGAGATAGAAGGGTGGGACAAAAACGAGATCGATGTGTACGCCGAGATCAAGGTAGGGGCGCCGAGCAAGTCGAAGGCGGAAGAGCTGCTCCGGAAACTGGAGTTCAAGGTGGATGCGGAGGA
>CBFCXB010000160.1:0-6271 GCA_965601905.1 uncultured bacterium
CGACATCACGGCGCCCCTCGTCCAGATCGACCGTATCGAGCCGGGGATATTCACCCCCGGTATCGCGGGGACCGCCGAAGAGGTTCTGATCTACTTTCTGATATCCGACTACGAGGAAGGCTCCACACTCACCATCACGGTCACCGATCCCGAAGGGATCCTGGAGGATGTGCCGCCTCCCGGCGATATCACGGGGGATGGGCTCTACCACGTCGGGTGGCCGACCGGCGCCACACCGGCGGACGGGATCCATACCGTATCGCTCTACATGGAGGATGTGGCCGGTAACAACAGCGCTGACGACGGCGTAATCGACGTCGACACCGACGGGCCGATTCAGGATTTCATCACACAGATTCCCGCCGCGACGAGGGAGGCGCCGTCGATCCTCGAGGGGTACTGCTACGACCGGAACGGCGTCGAGACGCCGATGATCTCATGGAACGACGGTGATCCCGTGCCCCCACACGGCACCGTCATGCACGGCGATACACTGATATGGCAGTTCGATATCGAGGACTCGGTCACGGCCGGCGGCCAATTCGTCGAGGGCGATTACTCGTGCGATGTGACCTGCGCCGATCTCTTCGGTCACGAAACGAGCGTATCGCTCGCATTCGAGATAGATCGCACCCCGCCCGGTTCGCCGGCGATCAAGGAGCCGTTCTCCCCGGTGAGCGACCCCGATATCGTGCTCGAGGTGTTATTCGACTCGGCGGAAACCGACTCGCTCATCATGTACCACGCCCGCGGCGGCACGACCGGGACGAAGCGGATCAAAGCCCTGCTCTACGTCAACATCACCCTGGAAGAAGGCGAGAACACGATGTGGGCCGAGGGACTCGACGAGGCGGGGAACGCCAGCGCACCGTCGAACGCCGTAACCATCGTGTATGAGAGCGCACTGGGATTCTTCTACCCCGAGCTCTTCCGGGGGCCCGATATCTTCCGTGTGCTGACGGGCACGGACGCGAACAGGGCCAGGGTGGATATCTACACGGTTGGCGGCGAGTGGGTCGTCACCCTCAAACAATCGGGTCCCGGGCACAGCTTCCAGTTCGAGTGGGACCTCACGAACGGGGACGGGGAAGAGGTGCGGAATGGAACGTACGTCGTGGTGATAACGGTTTTCTACCCCGACACGAAGCGGATCGAGAAGAACTTTATCGCCGTTGTGAGATGAGTATGAACGCAGTTGCACGGAACATTCGAACGGCAACCGCTCTTATCGCGGTCATCGCCGTCATGGCGGCCCTGCCGGCGCCGCTCGGCGCGGCGGAATACACGCGCGGGGGGACTTTCCTCCCGATGGGCTGGGACGCGCGGGGCGAGGGGATGGGGCACGCGGCGACGATCCTGATCCGGGACGACCGGAGCGTCTTCTGGAATCCCGCCAACCTGACCTTTCTCTCCTCCGCGCGCATCAGTGTCGGCACGATGAAGCCGGTCCCCGACCTGGACGCGTACTACAGCGTTCTCTCGGCGGGCATGGGCCTGATGGACACGCGTTCACACCCCGATCTCGACCATTCACTGCGCCGTTTCGGCGTCGGTGTCATGGTCTCTCACCTGGGTCTCAATCTGGCTGGCGGCTCACGGTGGAACGAGGGGACGTTCGGACTTTCGGCGGCCTTCGCCCCCAATCACTACAACAGCTTCGGGGTGACGTTCAAGGCGATGAAGAGCTGGAACGATCTCACCGACGCCGATGCATCCGGGTTCGCCGCCGATTTCGGCTGGACCGGCCTCGTTCGGGGGCGGCTGTGGCTCGCCGTCGTGGGAAGAAACTTCGCCAGCCTCGTCACCTATCCGGAGCGCGACGAGGAGATCGACCCGGTGTGGAACTTCGCCGTCGCGTACGATCGGATCGTGGACCGCGTATCGGTCGAATTCGACACGGTCTTCAAGAACGGCGCGTTCAGCCGTTTTCTCATCGGCGGCGAGGTGATCCTCGTTCGGGACATCCTCTTCGCCACCGGGGGAGTGGACTACCGAATCAATGAGGGAAAACGGGCGATACCCACGTTCGGATTCGGATCGCTGTACGGCGGGATCGAGATAGCCATCGCCTTCACCTTCGATCCCGAGGATGCCTTCGGGCGGAAGACACGCGTTTCGATCGGTTATTCCCTGTAAATACGAGGCCCGCCGTGAGTCGCTCCCGCCGGGGACCACCCGGACCGCGGGCGGCCGTCGTTCACCGACCACCGGTGAGATCACCGAGCGCCCGCCGGAGATCGGCGATTTCCCGACGCTCCGCACCAGACGGCGAGAGGCGGCTTGCGCGTTCGAGAAGATCCTCCACACCCTCGCTCCCGCCTCGATCGAGGCGCGAACGCGCAAGGAGCAGACAGACATCGACACGATTCGGATCGTGGTGGAATCCGAATTCGGCGAGCGCCTCGAGCTCCTCGCCGCGGCCCCCACGCCGGTACAGGTCGGCGAGAAGCCGCCAGGCGGGATAGAAGTAGAAGATGCGACGCGCCTCGCCGAGCGGCCGCTCGGCCTCCCGGGCGCGGCCCACCCGCATGAGGCTCCTCCCCCGCATGGTCAGGGCGTATATATGCATCACGGTATCGTAGAACGCCGCAATGTCGCCCTCGTACCGCCAGAGGAGCTCCTGCTCGTAGAAAAGGGGGGAGCGGGGCCACCAGCGCCTCGCGGGGGAGCGGCCGACACGGAAGATCCGGTACATTTCATTCTCGTACACGAGATCGAATCCGGAAAGGCGCATCGGTTCGAACATGAGCCGGTACGCGGCGCAGCCCGGCGGCATGTCCATCAATCCGGCCTGGTAGAGCGGGGAATCCCTCGTCGGATCGCATCCGAGGGCCGCGCTGACGAGCAGATAGTCACTCCTCTGTTCCCGGCAAAACGCGAGGAGCCGCTCCTCTCCCCCGTAGAGAAGTGTGAGAAAACGCTGCGCCTTGCTCCGCAGCCGGGGCGACTCGAAGAAGTCGTTGAGGTTCGTTGACCGGCCCGTGTAGGTAAGGACCTGCGGGGAATGGTAGTGAAGGCTCATCACGACGGCGTCCGGATCCGTATTTTCCCTGATCCATTCGAGCATCTCCCCTTCCGTATCGCCTGAAACGGGATAGATCACGAACGATCGCCTGAACGGGACCCCGAGAGCCCTCGCCGCGCGCCGCCAGATATCGGTGGGCCCTTCCCACGCGAAATCCTGGAGCAGAAAGATGCCGAGCACGCATACCGCCGCGATGAGCGGGACGGCGGGCACCCTCCTGCCGTTACGGAAGGTGAAGAGATCGAGTGTCGCACCGCCGGAAGCGAGAACGGCGAAAACGGCGAAGAGCGGCAGCAGCCGCTGCATCAACAGGAAGAGAACGAAAAAGATCAGCGTGAACACAACGGTCACAAGCGCCGCGAAATCCCCTTCCCGGGCGCGCCGCGCCAGCCGCGCGACGGGATTCGGCAGGAGAAGGCACAGCGGAAGGGCGAAGACGAAGAGGTGGCGCGGATCGGGGGAGTGGAACGGTCCCACCCAGAACGTCCGCGCATCGAAGGGAAGCATCCGTGGATCGGTGGGTTTGTAGACGTAGCGGAGCTTGTAGAGGACGAGCTTGAAGAAATGGGAGTAGGAAACGAAGTGTTCCTTGAAGAGGATTCCCGGCACGAGTATGCAGGCACAACCGACGATGGCGGCGGCGACGCGTACCGCGCCGCGAGCGCCGGCTACGGCCCGCATTCCCCCCGGCCCACCGCGCATTTCGCCGGCAGGTTCCTCCGGCCGCTGCTCCCTTCGCGCGCGGATGGCCGCAAGATCGACGGCGACCCACGCCGCCGCCAGGGCAACCGGTATGGAGAGAAGGAATCCCCCCGACCGCAGGAACGGAACGAGAGCGCCGGAGGCGGCGATAGCCGCGATGAGCAGCCGCACCGCCCGCCGCTCGGCAGCCGTTACCTGCCCGAGAAGCGCACGCACGACGAGGAACGCGAGGAGCGGCACGAGGTAGAACTGCATCCCCTGCCACGTCGCCAGCGCCAGTGCGAGAAACACCGCCGAGAGGATGGCATCCCGCCTCGCGCCGCGGACCGAGGCCGACACGAAGAAGTACAGGTGAAAGATGATCAGGGGAAAGGTGAGGTTCTCCCGGATCAGATCGAATCCGCTCGACCGCGCAACGAGCGGAAGCGAGACGGCAAATAGAAGGGCGGACAGTATTCCGGACGACCGCCGGCCCCAGAGCAATGCGGCGAGGGATGCGAGCGGGAAGATGGCGAGCGAGAAGATGAGCGGAACGAAGAAGCGGAGAAATGGGACGAGGTCCGGCTTCCCGCCGGGAATGAGCCGGTATAAAAATCCATAGAGATACTCCATTCCGATCGATGTTTCGCGGAACACGCGCAGACCCTCCGGCCACTGCGCGGCGCGATCGAGTGCCGGGATCGGTTCACCGCGGGCGAGGCGCTCCGTGTAGCGGAGATGGGCCGCGCCCTCCGCGGCGAAGCGTGGCTGGGCGAACCGCGTCCTGAACCCCCACCTCGTCAGGTTGGCCAGGCAGAAGAACCCGATCACGATCACAAGGAAAATGGACCTGCGCAACGCGTCACCATCCGATCGAGTCGAACGGGCACCGGGTACGGAAATCGAATCGTATTGCGAAAACGGTGCTATTTTGACATAATCGCGGGCGGTACACAAGAATTGACAAAAGGAGGAAATGATGCGAGCCACTGCATACATTCTTATCAACCTCACGGCGGGCGCCTCGCTGGATGTCTACAACACGCTCGACAAGATGGATCTCGTCCAACAGATAGACGCGGTCTCCGGTCCGTACGACATGATTGCCATCGTCAACGGCCCCACGTTCAACGATATCGGCCGGTTCGTCCTCGAGAAGATACAGACCATTCCCGGGGTCGTGAAGACCCTCACGTGCAACGTCATCTTCCTCGAAAACTGATCGCGCACGCACCCAGTAAAGCCAAAGGATACGCCCGTGGAGCCGCGAAGCAGGATAGTGGTACTCTCCGTCGCCGTCATCGCTCTCCTCGTGGTGGGGCTGATATTCTTCCACTACATCCCCGATGACACCTACATCGGCCTCCGGTACGCGAGAAATCTGCTCGATGGCAAGGGGCTGGTCTTCAATGAAGGGGTGCCACTCGAGGGATACACGAACTTCCTCTGGCTCATGATCGTCGCGCTGGCGGGGAGACTCGGCGCGCCGCTCGTCGGTTCCGCGCGCGTGCTCGGCCTTCTGTTCTCTCTGGCCACGCTGGTCGTCGCCGGGTACGCCGCCTGGGCGCGGTATCCGAGGGACCGCTCCACGTGGAATCACGCGCTGGGCACCATGCTGGGTCCGCTCGTCCTCGCCGCATCGGCGCCCTTCCTCGTGTGGAGCCTCTCCGGCACGGAGATCCCGCTCTTCACCTTTCTCCTTCTCACCGGATTCGTTCTCCTCACGGGCGGCTCAAGTGCCGAGGGGATTTTCGCCGTGTTCGGCCTCCTCGGGCTGGTCAGGCCGGAGGGCCTCCTCTTCTACGCCCTTGCAGGGCTCATCCTCCTCGCGCGGGGAGGCGGGAGGCGCAGGGTGCTCATCGCCGGTATCGGCGTCCTCGCCATCCTGTACGGCCCATACATCGTCTGGAAGATCCACTATTTCGGCTCGGTCCTACCCAACACATTCCACGCCAAGACGGGACCCTTCGGCATCATGATCCGCAACGGCTCGCGGTACCTGTGGGGATTCCTGCTGCGATACGGCTATTTTCTCGTGATCGGACTGTTTCTGAACGGAACCGTGCTGAGGAACCGCGAACGGGTGCTCATTCCAGCCGCCTTCGTCGCCGTTCACTGGATCGCGATTCTCATTCTCGGGGGAGACTGGATGCCGCACTACCGGCTCCTCGTGCCGACGATGCCGATCATGGCGCTCCTCGTCTCGGGCGGCATCGGAGAAGTCGAGACGGTCGCCCGGCGGGAGATGGACACGGCAGCGGGCGGCGGAGCGGAGGGAGGAGCCAAAACATTCGTTGGAGCGGAAGCGGGCGGGCCCGGGCGGGAAATCATGGAAAGCGCCGGACGGGAGGCCCCGGAAAGTGCCGGGCACCATACCCGGGAGAGGCCCGAGCGCCGGCCCCAGGAAAGTGCCGAGCGGTGGCGGAATCCCGTACCCGTCGTCGTTGTGTTACTCGTATTTCTTGCAATGGTGCCCGGCGGGATCGGGTACCGTGATTTCCTCGCCGAGCGCGTCACCGTGAGCACCTTCGCCCATCTCGGGGAGTACCTGTGGAAAATCCTGCC
>CBFCXB010000161.1:0-6239 GCA_965601905.1 uncultured bacterium
TGGAGATCTGCCCAGGTAATTCTATCAGCCTCCTCCTGCCGGTTCATCCACCCTACGACCGCGAGAAGGATCTCGTGCATCCTCTCCACATGATGACCGAACGGGCCGAACTCAGTCACGGTGAATTCAACCTCGTTTCGATGAAGATGGTCGGTGTGGTCGACGGCGATTTCCGCTTCACCAGGTTCCTCGAGTCGAGCCTCTGTACCTGTATCTGTGACGATGGGATTGTATCGCGCGGGGAGGAAGCGTGCTCGTACTCCATCTTCTTCACAAACCGATCACGTGACGAGGTTGCCGGGATCCTGCGTGACGTGCAGGATCGCTTTGCCAGATCGTGCCGGCAGAGCGGCGAGGAGATCTACCCCTCGATTCGCTGGGAGATACGGCACAGCCGCGCGCCTAGCGCCGAGCATACCAGTCCGGAACTGGGACTGGTGGAAGAACTGGTATAGACCGGTTCAGGGAGCGGTGGTGACCGGTCGCCGCTTATCGGTTGATTCGTTCCGCGGCCGGTTCGTTTCTTCATCCGATTTCTTGGACAACAGCAGGAGACTCAGCGGCTCGGAGATCGTGTACCTGATGTTCGGGAGACGGTTGCTGAACATGTACCGGCCCGAAGTCTGGTCCAGGATGGCATGAAAGGCTTTTATGCCGTTGTACTGTTTCCACCTGGCATGTACGATATCCCCCTTATCGAAGAACAGTTCGCCCCGGGATTCATGGCACATGATGATGAGCCTCCCCGTCTTCAGATTTCCGTTCAGCAGCGAGACGATATCAAGAATCGGAACGAGGCTGAGGCTCCCCTGGAGTGGATAGGTGCGACGTTCGAAACTCCGCTTGAGGTTGAATGCGAGAAGCACTATTGCCGCGGCGAGCAGGATCATGAACAGCCTGTCACTGACGATCCGCCATGCGCGTGAGATGGGCTCGCGGATCGTTTTCACCTTTTCGATGCTGGTCGCGAGCGATTGTTTCGCATTCTCCGATTTCTCGGGCCGATTGTACTCCGCCGAGAGCAGCTCGATCTCGCGCATCTTCTCGCGCGCCCATGTATGGTCCGGCTTCTTCGAGAGGACCGCTTCGAGAGCGGCACGCGCCTCGGTTTCGCGATCGGGGCTGTACTTGGCGAGAATCTCCCGTGCCCGTTCGACAAGCGCCTCGACGGACCCCCGTTCGAGTCGCTCCTCGATCTCGGTGAGCAACGCCGTCACCTGGCTGTCGGTCGGATCGCGTTCAAAGGCCTGTACGAGATACTCGTTGGCCGTTTCGAGGTTCCCCAGCGCGAGATGGCAGCGTCCGAGCCGGATGAGCGGCACGGGATCGTACGGCTTGATTCCGAGATACAGGGAGAGTTTGGGGATAGCAAGGTCGTAGTGCCCCTTGCTCATGAGGCTCTCCGCTTCGAGGAGAAGCTTGCTGGTCAGGGCCTTTTCGAGCTGTGCAAGCTTCTCGCGGGCCCATGTCGCCTCCGGCTCCAGTGTCAAGCCGCGCAGGATCAGCTCGCGGGCATGAGCAAGCTGACCGCGACTCTCGTATATCTGCGCGAGCTGCCAGATCGCCGAGGAGAATCTGCCGTCCTTCTGAAGCGCTTTCATGAGAAGCGATTCGGCCGATTCCGCGTCTCCGCGGGAAAGCGATTTCTGGGCCTCGACGAACAGTTTCTCCGCTTGCAGCCGCGCCGTTGTCTGAGCCGCGGCGATCCCCTGCACGATAAGGAGCGCTATCAGTAGATGGCAGTACGAGCGCCGTAGAATCTTCATGGATACCTCCGTTCACGGTTTATCGCAAATACCGTTCCATTTCAGAGTAAAATCGGTTCTCCGGCGTCAACGGCGAGAAAGTATCTAATTGATTTAATGAAAATATATTACTGCGTTATTACGGTCGTACAGTATCGGGTTGAATTTCCCCATTCTTTTTGCTAGAATCGCCGGCGATATATGTGGCACCTTGGTTAAACTGTTCCGGGCGTGCGGGAGGCGGGCCGGGTATCGTTGGGTGGGAACGGTCATTTTTAACCTTATAGCGGTATCAATTCCAAGATTCGTTGGGATTGCACAAGCGGTGCGGCCCGGCAGGGACCCCGGCAGGGACCCCGGTTCTCTTACAGTCAGGGAGGATGGAATGGATTTCGAGCTGAGTACAGATCAGAAAGATATCCAGGAGGCGGCGAGCAGGTTCGCCAAGGGCGAATTCACCAGGGACTTGGCGCTTAAGCACGAGGAGGAACATTCCTTTCCCCGTGACATCTGGAAGAAGGCCTCCGAGCTCGGTTTCATAGGTTTGCATTACCCGCAGGAGTATGGTGGGCAGGGGCTCGGGGTCATGGAGAACACACTCGTGGTGGAGGCATTCTGCCGCCGGGATTCAGGAATCGGTGCGGCGCTCGCCCTGGCCGATTTCGCCTCCGAGATCCTGATGCGCCAGGGCACGGAGAATCAGAAGAAGAAATACCTCGCGCAAGTTACGGCCGGTGAGATGATTTCCGCCGGTGCATTCACGGAGCCGAACCACGGCAGCGACATTACCAGGATGGATACGCGGGCGGTGAAGAAGGGCGACAACTGGATCATCAACGGCACCAAGACGTTCATTACGAATGGTGAGATCGCTGATTATTACATCGTATTGTGCCAGGTAGACTTCGAGGTCAGCCCGTCATACCGTGGAATGGCTTTGATACTCGTCAACCGGGAAACCGAGGGGGTCACCACGCAGGATGTGGGCGCCAAGATGGGGATCAAGATGACCTCGACGGCGGAGATCTCATTCAGCGACGTCTCCGTGCCGCTCGCCAACCTCATCGGCCAGGAAGAAAAAGGATTCTACCACGTGATGGAGTTCTTTGATGAGAGCCGCATCGAGATCGCGGCGACGGCGCTGGGCATAGCACAGGGAGCATTCGACCGGGCGCTGGATTATTCCGAGCAACGGGAGCAGTTTGGAAGACGTATCGCCGATTTCCAGGTGACTCGTCACAAGCTTGCCGATATGGCGACGGCGATCGAGGCGGCCCGGTTGATCGTTTACAAATCCGCGTGGAATTTCGATAAAGGGCGGATCGATCCGAAGCTTACCTCGATGGCCAAGCTCATCGCGGGCCGGACGGCCGTGCAGGTCGCCGACGAGGCGATCCAGATACTCGGCGGCTACGGTTACATCACCGAGTACGAGGTCGAGCGTTTCTATCGCGATGCAAAAATAGCCGAGATATACGAGGGCACGCGGGAGATCCAGAAGAATACGATCGCGGGCAAGCTCATCTCGAAGAAGTAAGGATACAGGTATGCGAACGGTAACGGTGTATCGCCTCGGTTTTCCCGCAGTGCTGTTTCTCGTAGGGATCTTGTTCGCCGTCGGGGGCTGTTCGGGGGAGAAATCGGATAAGAAAGCCGCAGTAGATACCGTGAAGACCACGGGCGACGAGAAAGATGCGTTCAAAACGGTACCGGCCGGTCTCGTGCTGAACCGTCTCGACGGCAAAGAGGTGTCCATGGGCGAGTACAGGGGGAAACTCGTTGTGATGTATTTCTGGGCGAGCTGGCATACCGATTCCCGCACGCTTGTCGAGATTATGAACGCGGTCCACCGGCGATACGCGAGGTCGTATGAGTTTCTCGCCGTTTCGATGGACAAGGGCGGCGTACCGGTGATATTGAACTTCATGCGCGAAGAATACATCCTCTGCGACGTCTTCGTGAACGGCGATGAAATCGCCCGGGCCGTGCACGGCATCGGTAAACTGCCGACGGTTCTGGTGATCCTCCGGGACGGCCGGATTATACGGCGGCTGGAGGGTCTCTACAGGCGGAAACAGTACGAGGAGCTGTTCTCCGACATGCTGCGGTACCGTCCCTGAGCGTGGTTGTTGAACGCTATGGAGATCAACCTTACCAGAGAACAGATACTGCTGATCAATCTCCTTATCAGGATAGCCGTGATGGCGGGTATCACGAGCCTCATTCTGAGTTTCCGGTTCGTCGTCGATGCGATCGTGAAGACCTCGACCGCGCGGGCGGGGCAAATCAAGATGGGTATCCTCCTGGCAGTCATTTTCGTCGCAGGAGTGATTGTGCGCAAGATAACGCCTCAGGGGGGCGCGATGGATCTGTCGCTCGAGGGAACGCTGCTGGCGGGATTCCTCGGGGGCGTCTGGGTCGGTACGGGTGTCGGCGTCGTGATAGGAGGAGTTTGCTTTCTGTTCGGCGAAACGTTTGCAATGCCGCTGTATGCCGCCTCCGGATTTGTGAGTGGGATTCTATTCACGACGCTCAACATGCACGGCGAGCCGTGGAGCTACTCGCTCAACCCGTTCAGCGTCATCTACAACTTCTTCGAGCGCCTCTCTAAGAAACGGCTCGACCGCGATGTCATACCCCTCTTTGTCTGTCTTCTCTTCGCCGCTACTCGCTACGCTTTGCTCAGGCGGTTGCCGATAGAGAAACTCTACGGCTTTTTTCCGCAAGAAACCTATCTTCTCATTCTCGATCTCGCCGTTCTCGTCTATACGATCGGCGTCGCGTTCAAGATGGCGAGCAGTGCTCGCACCGAGTGCATCAGGCGGGAGGAAGAGCGGCAGCTCACGCACGCGAGGCTCGCAACGCTGCGCAGCCAGATCAATCCGCACTTCCTCTTCAATACACTGAATTCCATCACGGCCCTGATACGAACCGACGCGGAAAAGGCCCGCGACATGACGAAGAAACTCGCGGCGATCTTCCGCAAGTCTCTGGAGGATTCGGCGGATACACACACCTTTGCCGAGGAGTTGCGGTTCATCGATGATTATCTGGCGATCGAGAAGGTTCGTTTCGGGGATGAGAGCTTGATGATCGTCAAGGATATAGCGCCGGCGACGCTCGATTTTCATGTCCCCTCGATGATCCTCCAGCCGATCGTCGAGAATGCCGTCAAACACGGCATAGCACAGAGGGCGGGGGGGGGCGAGCTCACCATCGCTTCCCGGCGGCAACGCGACGGATTCGAGGTCGTGATCGAGAACGAAGGGCCGGCGGACGTTCGGTTCGATCTCGATGAGCTCCTGATGCGGGGAATGGGGCTCAGGAACGTGATCGAACGTCTGGAAATCTACTCGTGTGCCGAGGGGCGGTTCACGATCGGACCGCGCCAAGGGGGAGGCGCCGTCGTGCGCCTGTATATTCCGGATATGGGTGAAAGGAGAAGAGGCGGTGAAGATCAGGGCGTTGATTGTCGATGACGAGAGTCTCGCGCGGGACGAGATCAGATTTCTCCTGAAGGACGAGGACAATATCGATATTATCGGGGAGGCGGCCGGGGGGGAGGATGCCGTGCACCAGGTAATCGAGAAACGGCCGGATCTTATATTTCTCGATATCCAGATGCCGGTTATGGGCGGGTTCCAAGTGATCAAATCGCTGTTGCAGGCCGATGCACTTCCACTCGTCATCTTCACCACGGCGTATGACCAGTACGCGATCAAGGCGTTCGAGGTAAATGCACTCGACTACCTCCTCAAACCGATCGACAAGAGGCGGCTGGGCGATGCCATAAAACGCGCCGGCGACGTGCTGCCCCGCCGCGGGGAGTATGTCGAGCGGGTACGCAGGCTCGCAGAGGAGATCAGGGTGGGCACGCCGTTTCTGCCCCGGATCGTTGTACGGAAGGGTACGAAGCTCGAGTTGTTAGATGCGGCCGGGGTCGCCATGCTCCGGCGTGAGGGCGCAGTCATCGCGGCTCTCACCGAGGAAGGGAATTTTATCACCAACTATCACGATATGGACGAGCTCGAGGTGCAGCTCGATCCGGCCGTCTTCATGCGCCTGGGGAGCGATTACATCGTGAACCTCGGAAAGATATCCCGTATCGTGCCGTGGTCGGGCGGCAAGTATATCATGACGCTCGACGATGTGGGAAAGACCGAGGTTCCCATCACCAGATCGCAGGCGAAGCTTCTCAAGAACAAGGTCGAGGGAATACTGTAGGAGGTTGCCCGGTGACGATGGAATACGATCTGCTCGTGTTCGGGGGCGGTCCTGCGGGGTATCCCGCCGCGATTCGGGCCGCGCAGATGGGCGCCCGGGTCTGTCTCATCGAGCAGGGACCGATCGGGGGCGTGTGCCTGAACTGGGGGTGTATACCGACCAAGGCCCTGCATGGCCTGGCGCACACGATTGAGCAGGTGACACTCAGCGCGGATTCGTGGGCCGGCGGGGGGGGGACGGTGCATGTTGATGCGGAGGGTTTATTCGCCC
>CBFCXB010000162.1:0-6229 GCA_965601905.1 uncultured bacterium
GAGAAAGACGCCTTGAAGTTTTTACAACGGCTCGGCAGTCAGGGCGGGAACGCGGCGCTCATTGGAAGGTTTACCGAAAAGGGAACGGGCAGGATATCCGTCGTGCGGCGCGCGAGCACCCGATAGGGATCGTGCCCGTCGATCGGGGGAACTGCTTCGTGGGAACCGTTTCGTCGGAGCCAAGTCGGGGGAACTGCTTCGTGGGAACCGTTTCGTCGGAGCCAAGTCGGGGGAGCTGCTTCGTGGGAACCGATACGGGGGAACATGACCGATTCACTTAAAAGGCGCTACTTATCCGCGTCGTCACCGAGGCTGACCGCTGAAACCGCATCGGATACAACATAGATTCGCTCATTGTTGCTCTTCGGGTCGATGGGAACAACGAAGAAACCCTTCTTGTTCCTGTTGTAGCCGAGGGTGACGCCGCGTATGACCTCGCCGTCAATGAATGTGACCTTGATCTTGAGACCCTTGAGTTTCGAGGAATCGACTTCGCCGAAACGCTTCTTCTCCGAATAATACCGGTCCCCCCCGAGGGTCCTCACGAAAAAGACCGCTATGAGGTCGGGAACCATCACCTCACGCACGCCATCCCCGTCCGCATCCGCATCCCCGTTCACATGAAACGTTTCCCGTACCGGGTTGAAGTCGTGCGTATATCCCTTCAGCAGCGTGCCATTCTTGTAATGCACGACGATGCGGTTTCGTGCGCCGCTCTGCTCTCCGTCCATTGTAGCACTCCTTGGTTGTTACATTCCGGTAACTTCGGCCCAGATAGATATCGAATAAGCAAATTCCTTGCCGAACCGGTTATGATTCGTCACACACCGGGCCCGAAGCGTACGAGCCGGCTGCCGGACATTTTTCGAACACACAAGGCGTTACCTCATTCTCCGTGTTATCTCGATGAGGGGTTCTCGCTCGACGCCACGCTCACCGCAGAGCTTCGCGGATGGAAGATAGGTGACCGTAGTCCGGTGCCACGGTTCGAGTATCTCGAAATGCAGCGGCTCGGGACCGGTGGCGTTCCAGTCCACGGCGTCGGGAATGCGTATCACGTACCGGTCGATATCATGTTCCCCGACCGGCACGATCAACGTCGCCATGAAGGTCACATTGTCATCTATGTTGAACAGGTTCTCGATGACCGGCGCCTCTTTCAGCGTGAAGAACGTATCCGAATACCAGCCCTGGTAATTCGGCGTTTTTTGCCCCTCGATAACCGAGCATTCCACGATCGATTCCTTGAACAGAGGTTTGATGATACAGTGAAGTGAGTCGGCCGTCCGGAGAAGGTAGCGATCGCCATCCTGGCATACACTTACGGACGGCGGCATGTGGAAAAACTGCTTGGCCTTACGAGGCGTATCGGTTTGAATGGCATCGATGATCAGGAGATGATACGGTTTGATGAAAAGAAACGCCCGCGACCAGTAGCAACCTTTAATGTACCGCACGCCGCCCTCGAGATAATCGTACTCCCGCCGCGATATCCAGTGAAACCGGGTTGGCTTCTCGCCCTTTATCGGCTTTTGCTCCTTGAACCCTTCGAACGCCTTTTTCGCGTTCACCGGCTCCTTTTGCGGGCTCCCGGATTCCTCCGTCTGCTGCCGGTATATCGCCAGAAGCTCACTGGCGGCCTTGAGAGCATGTTCATCGCATCCATGCTCGATGATATCTTCCAGGTACTGCATTGCCGAGTTGATATCCATCTTCTCCTCACCGAAGCAGAAGGCGAGATAGAGCTTGAGCCTGTCAACGAAGCCTCGCGGGTTACGGGCCAGCAATCTGTCGCAGGCGGCTATTTTCGTATCGATGTCACGGATCGAGCTGATCGTGTCGATCACGGCCTGGACGGCCGCCGAATCTTCGAGGGAGACGCCGTCTATGAGATCCAATAGCTCCTTATCATGCAGCCCCGGAAGACCGCGGCTCCGTGTACGACGTAATGGAATCCGCCCGGGCTCCTGGTCCCCTCCGCCGCGTTTGGTTTCCACCGGAACAACCCCTCCACGATCACCCGCTCGACTAGCGGGGAGAATGTAATGCGGCACTACGATATTATGAGCAATCGGTGAAATAATGAACCGGCGCCTGCTATCATTATGCTCATAGGCCCACCTGCCGAGATCCGTGATCCATTTCTGCCCCCTCGCGGAGAACTCGAAGCTCATCGAGTCGTAATGATCGTGTTGCTTCGCCTTGCCCGAAAGGTTCACCATCAGGCACGTCTCCTCGCCCAACGGCCTGGCCTTTCCCCAACCGCTCCGCATGAAGAAGAAACCCGCCTCTTTGAAGGCGCTCGTGCGTTCGTCGGGCCGCGCACCGTACCGGCCGCCGGAACGAATGTAGCTATATGCCGGCAACCGGGAGAGTGCAAGGTGCTGGAGAGGCATACTCGCATTGGCATCGGAATCGCCGAAGAGCGATATGGAACCGTCGGGATGAAAAAACTGGGTCATGCCCTCAAAAAGCCGCTCGATCGCAAGGCAGGCTTCCTTCGAGATGCGAATATCGTTTGCACGGCAATCCCGGCCGATCTGCTCGAGGACACCGGCCGCCCAGATCTGATACCAGGGGGAGTATTCACGATGAATGCCGTCACCGGTCACGTTGTCGGCGAGCTGCGTTTCAAGTCTCTGCACTGCCATCGCGCGCCATGCCGATGCTTCCCTGAACTCGGGAAACAGCAGCGAGATCCTCAGAAGGGCCGCCACGTTGAAGAGCCCGTGATTGCTGTTCGTGGAATAGTTGCCGTCGGTCATAAGAAAACACGCGTGGCGCCAGACCAGATCGAGGAAGAGCCCCGTAAAAGTGCTGTCGGGATGTTCCGCACCGGCAAACATCGGCCAGAAATCGACGAGAAACAGCGCCCTGTTCGCAACGGTATGCTCGTACCACGAGAGGTCCTTGCTCGGCAAATGCTTCGGATCGTAATTATCGTTCACGAAATCGATGATGAGATCCCTACCGCGCTCGAGGTAGAGTCGATCGCCGGTGATCGCGTGCGCCTCGTTCAGTATGCCGAGAAACTCGAAGCTGAAAAGAAAGTAAACCCAGTTTCGCGAGCGCGCGGGATTCTCACGCCAGTTTAGATCGACCGGCAGATCGTACCGGTCGTATATCCAGAACTTGTACGAGTTATCGAGAATCGCATCCGCTTCCCGCACCGCACCGGCACGGGTTCCCCACAGATCGAGACGGCAGGGGGTTTTCCTTCTCGCGAAGTACGAGAGAATCTCCCGCTCGAACTCCTCGTATTCTTCACTCTCGAAATGCGACCGTGCCCGGTCGAGCCCCCTCATCCCGAGGTCGATAGACTCGTGGAGATGAAAATCCCGGGTAAGGCATTCCGTGTTCCGATGCTCTCCCTGGGCCGCATAAAGATGATTGGCCAGGCAGAGCATGCAGAGGATGAAGCACGAACCGGCCCGCTGCGAGAACAAACGCGCGCCTCTCTTGCGGTGCCCATCCATACAATCCTCTTCCCCGGTGATGATCTATACCACGAGAAAACAGACTTGCAGGAAATGTAGTCTATCCGATCGGTCCGTGTCAACAGAAGTGACAGGTAGATAAGAAATGCGCCCGTCGCGCGGATATGCCGGGTACACACCGGCGACGGTGGCACACGCCGACCTCTCACGAACGCCCACGCGCGGCGACGATATTCAGAGTCACGGCCATGGCATTCACGATAACCATGACGAAAAATATCAGGTGCCCGTACCTGCAAAAGATAGTAGGCCCTCGTTTCGGGCAGATCGGCGTTACGAATATTCCCTCACGATCGAGTCCGATCCTGTGTGTAACGCGTCCAACCGGATCGACGAACATCGAAATCCCCGTGTTTGCCGCCCGCAGCAGGGTCACCCTGTTCTCGACGGCGCGCAGGATAGCCGTCTCCGCATGCTGCATGGGCCCCACCCTGCTGCCGAACCATCCATCGTTGGTGATATTCACGAGAAAATCCGCGCCTCGCAGGATGTATTGCCGGGTGTAATCGGCGAAGGTCGATTCGAAGCAGATCAGGGCACCGAACGTTCCCGCGCGGGACCGAAATATCGTCTGGACCGTGCCGGGCCTGAAATTCGCCTGCCCGAAATCAAGTTTGCCGAGAACGGGTATATACTGGCTGAACGGCATACGTTCGCCGAAGGGAAGTAGATTCACCTTGATATAATGGCCGGTGATCTGCCCTTCGCTGCTGAAGAGCCCGGCGGCGTTATGAGAGTGCCACTCATCGTCGGACCGCGTGAAATCGATGAATCCGGTTAAGAGATCGACGTCATGTTCATGCGCGATCCGTTTCAACCACCGGACATACGAGTACTGGTGGCTGAACGCTATCGGGGCGGCCGTCTCGGGAAACACAACGAGTGTCGCGCCCGAGGCGGCGGCTTGGGCGGTCAGTTTCTCGATATCGCGGAATATCGAATCGCGGTACGCCGGTTTCCATTTTATCGCGAGATCGAGGTTCGGCTGGACGATCGCCACGTTTGCACCGTCCGCGCGATCGGCCATCTCGCGGTCGAACCGTGCGATCTCCCACGCACCCCACGCGAGATGCCCGCCCACGAGAAGCACGGCCGCGGCAAGCGCCGCCGCCCGGCTGCGGCCCGATGCGCCGAACAGCGCGAAGGATACGAGTAGATTGACGAGCACGAGAACGAGCGACAGCCCGAAGGCGCCATAGACGGCAACCCCCTGAACGGCGGTGGGGAACCCGACCAGTGAGCTGGACAGGATTCCCCACGAGAATCCGAGCTCGCCGCGCGAACGGGCCAGTTCGAGGAGC
Source organism: uncultured bacterium (assembly GCA_965601905.1). Taxonomy (GTDB): domain Bacteria; phylum Krumholzibacteriota; class Krumholzibacteriia; order Krumholzibacteriales; family Krumholzibacteriaceae; genus DATKWS01. Next base: position 4,799 of record CBFCXB010000162.1, read on the forward strand.
GACCAGATCGCCGGTGCGGCGAACAGGCTCGCCGCGCCGAACCGGCGCAGCAGAAACATCTGGGCGATCGAAAAAAGCGCCGTATAGCAGGAGAGGTACAGCACGAGAAGCATCATGGCGGGAATCATCAGCCAGGGCATGCGGGCGCTCGAGGCGGGTATCAGATTGGAAATCCAGTAGAGCAACGTGAGAAAGTACGCGATCCCGAGCGTGTACCCCAGCGCGAACGCGCGGCGGATCGGTCTATCGACATCCGCGCCGGCGGTCATCATGAAGTACCGGAACACCGGCACCAGGGCGATCAACGAGAGGTATCTCGTCGGAAATGGAGGAAACGACAGGGCGAGCAGCACTCCGCCGAGCGCCCCGCCGAACAGTTCATTGCTGTACGATCGAACAAATAATTTCCAGCTCATCCCGGCATCCTTCGGGTAGCAAATGTTGATGGAGTATACTCAAGGAAGGTGTCTTCAACAAGGGATTCCATCTTCCTATAATAGAAACACTCACGTCCTGAACCGAGGTGGCAAAGGTGTGTGTAGTCCGATGGACACAATTTGAGACCTTCGGATGCCACATTATCTGGAAACAAGATTTCACTCTCGGAATTGCAAAACGATTGACAATTGTCTGAATTTGTGGTTGTTATAGAAGCGAAGGACGCGGGTATTATCTATCATAAAAGCGAGCTAAAGGTATTTATTCAGGAACGGCATAATCCGTAGTTGTGATGTATAGTGCTGGACAAACAGCAAGGTGACAATATGAAAACAATTGACTTCCATATCCATACGGTCGCTACAGTAAGTGATAGCGATTTTATTTTCAGCTTAGATACGCTGAAAAGATATGTTCAGCAGTGTGAACTAGATGCCATAGCCGTGACCAATCACAATGTTTTTGATGCTACTCAATTCCGCCTTATCCAAGATGAAATACCGGCAGTGGTTTTTCCCGGAATAGAAATCAACGTCGGTGATGGCCACCTTCTGCTTATATCCAACGACAAAGACATAGCCGACTTCGATTCAAGATGCCAGCGGATATCCTCTGTCGTCATACAGGCCACCGACTCTGTGTCTGTTGCAGAATTGTGTTCTATATTTGGCGACCTCTCAGGATATATGCTAATACCTCACTATGAAAAAGGACCGCGGATAAAAAGTCAGGATTTGAATGATTTACTTCCGTATGTCTGCGCGGGTGAAGTTGATAGCGCAAAGAAGTTTATCAGGGCAATCCGGGACCCCTCCAAGCTATGCCCTGTCCTTTTCAGTGATTCGAGAATGAGCGAGGGGTTGGATGTTTTCTCTGCCAGACATACTTATGTCAACTGCGGAGAAATATCCCTCTCGACCTTGCGAGCATGCGTCGGCGACAAAAGCAAAGTATTCCTTTCGAAAGACGTCCTCTGTTGGTAATTGATAACGT
>CBFCXB010000163.1:0-6210 GCA_965601905.1 uncultured bacterium
TGATCGTGAGACCGTAGAACGGGGCGACCATCAGCATCCCGGCGAAGGAGATCGGGATGCCGATCGCGACCCAGAACGAGATATTCGGATTCAATGACAGGCTGAGAAAGAGAACGACGAGGATGATCCCGAGAATGCCGTTGGTGACGAGGATGTCGACCCGGTCATTGATGATCTCGGATCCGTCGCGGAAGATGATACACTGCACATCCTCGTGCGTCGCGTTGAATTCCTCGACGTACTCCTTGACGGCCCCGGCGATCAAGAAGAGATCCTCCTCGTTGGTGTTGTCCACGGAGACCCTGACGGAGCGTTTGCCGTTGTAGTAGATCCGGTTGGGGTCCTCGGACCACCGGTCCCGCAGGACGGCGACATCACCGAGGCGGACGACCGCCCCGTCGGCGCTCGAGCGCAGCACGTGGTTGGCCAGCTCGTCCGCGTAGTATCCCTTGCCGTCGGCGCGTATCAGCAGCTCTTCTTCCTCTCCCTTGATCGTGCCGCCGGTCGACTTGATATTGGCATCCCTGACGGCGGTGACGATCTCGCCGAATGTCAGCCCATATGCACGCAGCGCCTGCTCACGGACGGCGATCTCGATCTCCTCGGCGGGGAACCCCGAGAGATCGACCTTGGAGATCCCGTCGATGGCGAGCATATCGCGCTCGATCCGGCGGGCGTGCCATTTCAGTCTCTTGAGATCGACGTCCCCCGAGACCATGAAGTCGATCGCGAAGGTGCGCGGCTCCCGGCGGTAGACGGTGATACGTTCCATACCGGTCGGGAAGGAGCTGATCTGGTTGACGGCGTCCTTCACGTCGTTGAGGATGATGTTCGCGTCGTAGTTGGCCAGAATCCGGACCGAGATCGAGCACGAGTTCTCACGCGATACCGAGGTGATGCGCTCGATTCCCGTGACTCCCTTGAGGTTGTCCTCGATCTTGGTGACGATCCCCTCTTCGATCTCCTCGGGTGAGGCCCCGGGGTAGGAGGCCTGAATCATGATCGTCCTGCTGGGGTGGGGAGGAAAAAAGGTGGTATTCAAACTCGTGAATCCGACATATCCGAACATGAACAGGGCAACGATGATGACATTTCCCAGGATCGGATATTTGATGAAGGGACGTAACGCGTTTCTCACTATCGCTCTCTTTCTCTCTGTAGCGCCATCTCGATCCCGGCCCCACGCACCTGTCCCGCGCCGGCCGCCCACAGCCGCCGTGCAGCATGATCCGGCCCGCTAGCGGCCGTGCCCTTGCCGGCTTCCCATGCCCCTATCGCCGGCGGGTGACGTGTCCCCGGCAGCGGGGGGCAGTTTCATCCCCTCAACCGCATCCGCGGGGGGCTCGGTGACCAGAACCGTACCATCCGGGAGTCCCCGCACGACGATCTCGCCGTCCTCGTACGCATCCACCTCGATTTCCCGGAGCACGAGCATGGAATCGCGCACGACCCAGACATGTCCGTTACCGACGAGCACGCTGCGCGGTATGCGCGCCGCTCCGATGATCGGCTCACTCTCGATGGAGGCGGTCATGTACAGCCCGTCCTGCAGGCGTTCCTCTGTGGTCGTGATATAGACTCCCACGAGCTGTGTGTGCTGGTCTATGACCTCGTTGATGCGGCTTACCGTTCCATGGAACGTCCCGGGCAGATCGTCGCACGTGAGCACCACGGGCATTCCCAACCGCAGGAGACGAACCTCCTTGAGATCCGCGAATGCTTCCATTTCATATATATCGGTACTCGCGAACTCGCCGAGCTTCTGTCCCTGCCGGACAAGCGTCCCAGGATTGATCTCCGAGGCGGTGACAACGCCACTGTACGGAGCGCGTATGGTGTACTTGGCGAACGTGGCCTCCATGCTTTTAATGGTGTAGAACTGGCTGTAGGCGTTGCGCGAGGCGATGTAGTAACGCTCCTTCTCGCTTCCGGCCTCCGGCAGGGGAGAGAGCGGTTTGTGTAGATCGAAACGTTCCAGGTACGACCGCCAGCGCTCCTCGCTCTCCGGGAAATCGATCGAGAGGTCCGGCAGCAGAAGGGTGAGCGTGTTGAGGAGCCCGCTCTTCTGGGCAAGCAGATTGTTCCGGTAGACGGCGTCATCGATGCGGATGAGCGGCTCACCCTTCTCGAACCTGTTCCCCGGCCGGAACCTCTTGCCGGTGGTGAGGAGCACTCCCGACACCTCCGCGTATACGTCCACATGATCGAGGGCCGTGAGGGGACCGGTGATCGCCACCGTGGTGCGGATATCCCCGCTCTCAACCGCCATGGTTCTGATCTGCTCATACTGCGGCGGCCGCTGCCGCCTCCTGACCGGTTTCTTCTGGTTGCTCAGTATCGCACCGAGGACGATCCCCGAGACGATAATCAGTGCCGCGAAGATTGCGGCGATGCGTCTGTTCATATTTTCTTTCTCCCGATTTGAGCGGTACCTGTTCGAATTCTCGGAATTTTCAGTAATAATCAATATACAACGTGGCGCAACCGAACGTGGCGTTTAAATTGTAATGATTTGTAACAAATGGTATCCTTGCCCAACGGACGGTCCGGCATGGAGTAACGGGTGTGGATCCCGAAGATCGCATGTAGAAGATGCCCGCTGGTCGCCGGCGGTTGTATGTCCGAACAATATTCTCCGTGCCTGCAACAAGTGCACGCATCGTCCGTATTTCATAGTATAATGAATATAATTCAAACGCCGTTTCAGTATCCGGGAGGGTAACATGTTTCTGAGAATCCGCCACTCCGCCTTCATACTCGTCGTGCTTTCATGCATGCTTCTGCCGTCCGTGAGCGTAACGGCGGCTGCTCCTCTCCCCCACAATCATTCCGCGAGCGAGGGCCGAAGCCTCGATCTCCCCGTCGGCGGGTACGGCATCAGCTTCGGTAACTCGAAGTGGTTCAGGGGATTGCGCATCAATGCGGTGGACAGTGCTGTCGAGAATGTGATCGGCATGAATATCACGCTATGGAAGCCGGGCTATAATCCCGACGCCGTCGTGCGTGGCATCGCCGTTGGGCTGTATGGACCATCGGCCGACATACTCGGACCCATCTCCCTCGGCCTCGCTGCCGTTGAGGCGGAATCCTCCGTCTCGGGGATCACGCTGGGCGGCGCCGCGGTCGTATCCGGCGGCTCCGTGAGCGGCATAACCGTCGCCGGGCTCGCCACCGTTGCGGAAGGCCCTATCAGTGGTATAACCATCGGCGGGCTCGCCACCGTTGCGGACGGCCCTATCAGTGGTATAACCATCGGCGGGCTCGCGAACGTCAGCGACGGCGGCATCACCGGCATATCGATCGGAGGACTTGCAAACGTGTCGGACGGGGATGTTTGGGGAATCACGCTCAGCGGACTCGCCGCCGTCTGTGACGGAGAGGCGGGCGGCATTCTCCTCGGAGGACTTGCCTCGGTTGTCGATGGTGAAACCAATGGAATCATGTTGGGCGGGCTCGCCGCGGTATGCGAAGGTGAGATGAACGGTATCATGGTCAGCTCCCTCGCGAATGTCGCGGGGCGGGATATGGACTGTTTGGGGGTGAGCGGTCTCGCCAATGTTTGCGATGGGTACATGCGCGGTATCTACGCGAGCGGGATCGCTACGGTGGCCGACGGGAATTTCTCGGGTGTTGCGGTGAGCGGGCTGGCGACAGTGGCCGACGGTGAGATCAGGGGACTCACCGCAAGTGGACTCGCGGCGATCGGCACCGACGGCATACACGGTGTCACGCTGACGGGTGGAGCCGTCATCACGGAGTCGGAGCTGCGAGGCGTCACGGCGGGCATTATCGGCTCGATGGGATACAAAACCTCCGAAGAGGAGGGGCTTTACTTCAAGGGGATAGACGCCGAGAACGCGCGCTGGATCACCCTGCACGGCATCGATGTCGATATCTCCCACGAGCTGAAGGGGTACGCCCTCGGGGGTATCCGCGTCAATGCGGGAGAGATCGTCGGCGCCGCCTCGTCGGCGGTGCTGGTCAAGGCGCATCGCCTGCATGGATTCTCCCACGCCATCGTCAACATCTATGACGAAGAGCAGATGGGCCTCGTGGTGGGCATCGTCAATTACGCGGAGAAACTGCACGGCATCCAGCTCGGGCTCGTCAACATCGCCCGGAACAACCGCCCCGGGCTGCGGGTGCTCCCGATCGTGAACGCCCATTTCGATTGATTACCGAATGTCGTCCAGGCAATACGACCCTCGTCGGGGGCGGCCACGGCCTCCGCTATGTTCATCTTGAAATCAATGAGATTGAGGTCGCACCGTGCGTTTGTACTAGCAACCCTCGCGCTACGCTATCAACTCGTAGTCCCGTAACGAAATACCAAAAGGCCGGGCTTGAAGAATCGGGGCCGCATCATGAAACACACAGGTTACAACAGAATTTCACTTTTGCCGGCGAACGAATCGGGCTTGAGGTTGTTTCTGATTCTGGCGGAAAGAATCGTCTTCTTCAGCCGGATCGATTTCGGCGTGATCTCGACCATCTCATCGTCGCGGATGAAGTTGAGGGCTTTTTCTATCGTTATCGGCTTGGCAGACGTCAGGACCACGGCGTCGTCCTTCCCAGCCGCCCTCATATTCGACAGTTTCTTCTCCTTCGTCTGGTTGACGTTGATATCGGTATCCCTGTTGTGCTCTCCGACGATCATTCCCTCGTATCCAGGATCGCCCGGTTTCACGAACAGTCGCCCACGCGCCTCGAGGTTGTAGAGTGCGTAGGCTACGGCATTGCCCGGCCTGTCGGCGACTATCGAACCGGTGAAACGAGTATTGAAATCTCCTCTGTACTCTTCGAATCCGGCGAAATACGAGTTCATCACGCCGGTCCCCTTCGTGTCGGTGAGAAACTCATCCCGATATCCTATCAGTGCTCTTGAGGGGGCCGAAAACTCGATTCTGACCCGGCCGCTGTCGTCGTGAACGAGGTGCGTCATCCTGGCCTTGCGCAGCGCCAGCTTCCCGGTGACAGCACCAAGGAACTCTTCTTCGCAATCGACGAACAGGCGTTCGATCGGCTCGAGCCGCTTTCCTGTTTCATATTTATATATGACATGCGGGCGTCCCACGCAGAACTCGAATCCTTCCCTTCTCATCGTCTCGATCAGGATGGCCATCTGGAACTCTCCGCGTCCTTTCACGATGAAACTGTCACGCTCGCGGTCTTCCTCCATCTGGATCGCGACGTTCATCAGAGTCTCCTTGAAGAGGCGCTCGCGTATCTTCGGAGACTGGACGAAACGTCCCTCCCGGCCGCTGAACGGGGAATCGTTGATCGTGAATCGCATCGAGATGGTCGGTTCGTCGATAGTGATGCGCTCCAGTGCTTTTGGATGCTCCCTCGTACAGATGGTATCGCCGATCTTGACATCATCGATCCCGGCGAGGACCGCGATATCACCCGCGCCGGCGGATTCGGCCGGCCGGTAAGACATACCCTCGTACTTCTGAAGTTTCGTCACCTTGAGTGGAACCTGTTCGCCGTTCTCGTTTATGCAGACGAGCAGCCTGTTCGATGTGACCGTGCCGTTGACGATCTTTCCCACCGCGAGCCTGCCGAGGTAATCCGAATATCCGAGATCGGAGACGAGCATCTGGAACGGCTCTTCGGGATCGTAGACCGGAGGCGGGATCTCGTCGATAATCGTATCAAGCAACTGGTGAATGTTGTCCGTCTCTTCTTCCAATGTCCTTTTGGCGATCCCGTCGCGGCCGGCGGCGTAGAGGATCGGGAACTCGATCTGATCGTCCCCGGCGCCGAGATCTATGAAGAGATCATAGATCGCGTCGAGCACCTGGCCGGGTTGCGCGTCCTTTCGGTCGATCTTGTTTATCACGACGATGACCTTGAGCCCCGCCTCAAAAGTCTTTTTCAGCACAAAGCGTGTCTGCGGCAGAGGCCCCTCGGACGCGTCTACAAGAAGAATGGCGCCATCGGCCATCGAAAGGGCCCTCTCCACTTCGGCGCCGAAATCGGAATGCCCCGGTGTGTCGATGATATTTATCTTCACGCCTTTCCAGGACACCGAACAGTTCTTGGCGGCGATCGTGATGCCGTGCTCGCGCTCGAGGTCCATATTGTCCATTATCCGTTCGTCTACAACCTGCCCGGCGCGGAGCAGGCCGCTCTGTCTGAACATGGCGTCCACGAGCGTGGTTTTGCCGTGATCCACGTGGGCGATTATGGCGATATTCCTGATGTTCT
>CBFCXB010000164.1:0-6196 GCA_965601905.1 uncultured bacterium
CCACTCACAGACCATGACGGCCCACTGAAGCGGCGACCGCCCTCACGCCACTCACGGACCGCCGCCGCGCGATCCGTTCAGACCGGCCGTGAGTCCCACCCTGAGACCCTCGAGGGGGACCGTCCGTCCGAGCGGCGTGATGCTGCAATACCGCGTTATGGTATCGAGAAAACAGCGGTTCTCGCAGAAGCCGCCGGAGAGATGCAGGTGTGACGGCCGTCCCACGAAATCGAAGACGTTGCGAACGATCCCGTGTATGAACATCGCCACGCACTCCTCGGGAGACACTCCCATCGAGATCTTTTCGAGAACACGCTCCATGCCGAACACACCGCAGGTCACCGCAATCCACGACTCCGCCGGCTGCAGCGCATTGAAATTGATATCGTAGTAACCGCCGAGCAGCTCGACGGTGGCGCCGGTCGTCGCGCCGCAGGCGAGATTCCAGTCGAGCTTTTTGACCTTACGGTTCTCGAACTGCACGTACTTGATGTCCCGACCGCCGACATCCACGATGGAGAAATCATCCTCGTCGACGAGAGAAAGCCCCCCTTCGGCCAGCGCGATCAGCTCGTTACGGTACTCGCGGCACCGGTTGCGTCCGCCGTGCCCGGTAGCAACATCGAAGACGACCCGGGGCCGCTTGGTCAGTTCCCTGGTCTGAACGATCTCGAGCGATTCCGTATCGATATCGAGTATCTTTGCCCAGGTTGTACCGCAATCCGCTATGATCATGTCGCTCCCTCCCACCAACCGGCGGTATGCGCCGGCGCTTCATCAGTCCGGTGCTCGAACCGCCGCCGCGCCGGGGGGGAGTCGGCCGCACGCCCCGTCCGGAGCGCCGCGCGTCACGAGAGTCTGATGAACGCCTCTATCTTCGCCATTATAGAATCATTCACCTCACGGTGGCAATCGATAGCGAGCCCGTTGCACCGTGCGGCGAGATGGTGGGCGAGATCCTGCTTGGCGCAGAAACTCTGCGTAAAGAATACCGTCGGCACTCCCTCCTCTACGAAACACTCGAGGTCCATATCGCCCGGACGGCCCGCCTCGACCGAGCGGGTCCACCCGTAGATATGCGTGGTGGGCGGAAAGGTCTCGAGAACGCGAAAATCGTTGGGAGGAACACCCCAGAATCCATGTGTCGGCGCGCACCGCCCGGGAGGCGTTACTGGCAAAGCGGGATCGACCACCGTATCCATGATCGCCTGAACCCGTTCCGAAAGTCTGCCGCGCCCGATCGAGTATGCCAGCGGACGATCTTCGAACTCGCTCCGGGGGAACCGTGATTCGTAGACGGTGAATCCCATCCCTCGCAGCAGGTAGGCGGCGTGACGGCCGCGGTCGCACTTGTCCTCGCCCACCGCTGCAACGACGGCGTTGAGCCGCTTCCCGAGATGAACGGCGTTGTCGACGATATTCGCGATGATGCGGCAGGTCGTTGTCGGCATGATGCCGCTATCGGGCGCACCGTGATTCAGATCGAGATCGACGAGCGGCCGCCCGTCCCCATATTGCCGACGCACCGCCGCGAGTACGGACCGGCGGGGAAATCCGAAATACCCGGTAACGTTATCTTCGTCGTGAGAGGACATACGGACAGCTCGGGGGAATGAGATACATGCGTGACTGGCGGACGCCGAACGGCACATCGACCGCCGGCCCCCAAACACAACGCTACCCTTCGCCCTCCTCGAGACGATCGATCACCTCGAGCACTTCCCGTGGCGACTTCGCGTTGATCAGTTTCTTTCTGAATGACTCGACCTTGATCATTTTGACGATCTTGGCAATGGCCTGCACGTGCGGTCCGGACTCGGTGGGCGGCGCGATCATCAGGAAAAAAAGATTGGACACCTTCCCGTCCTGTGCCTCGAAGTCTATTCCATCCTTGGAGATACCGATGACGATACTGAGTCGATTAACGGCATCGCACTTTGCGTGAGGAATCGCCACGCCTTTCTCCAGACCCGTGCTTCCCTCCCGCTCACGGTCCATGACGGCCTGGTAAATGGTGTCGGCATCGCTCACGTCACATGACGCGACCAGCAGTTCCACGAGCTCCTCGACGACTTCGTCCTTACGCTCACTCTCGAGCCCGATCTTCACGTGTTCCGGTGTTATGTAATCCGCGAGTTTCATCCGTCTTGCCTCCAGCAATGCATCACGCTGATCTCAGGTTTATGCGAAAACATAATAGACACGGTTCGTAAGCGCAAGTCGAGTTCGCCCAACCGCGCCGCGCCGACGATGCTGCCATTACAGGTCATCGTATATGCGTTCAACGCGATCCCGGTTCCTCACGACCATGACGGGGCACTTCACCTTCCTCAGAATACGCTCTCCCTCCTCGTAGAACGAATCCCTCAGACTCAGAACCTCCCCGAGCTCCCCCTGAATGAGGAGATCGCTCCCGTGCTCCTCGACCTCGCGCGCCACTTCCTCGTGCACAACCCCTTTTTTAAGTACGGTCTCGATCTCGAGGCCCTTCCGGTCGGCGAGTTTCGCAACGTAGTTGAGGTATCGCTTCCCGTCCTCCTCGAGATCCCGCTCATAGTCCATCTTCTCCATCTGAACGAACACCTTGGCCTTGAGCAGTTCGTTCAGAAGGTTCTCGTTGACAACGTACATCACTCTGAGACCCGAACCATACTTCTTGCACATGACGATCGCCATCTGGGCCGCGAGAATGGAAGACTCGCTCCCGTCGATATAGAGGAGAATCTTCTGCAACGGATTCACAGTGCTCATGCCTGTTCCCCTTTTCGCCGAGAGAGACGGTCCTTGATGAGCTTGAGGACGAAAAACGCCTCCCTCTCAGATTCCTCGAGTGCCATCTTGATATATTTCAGCGTTTCATCGTGATCGGGTATAAATATCTTTTCCAGGGCGTTGACCCTTCGTATCGTCTTCGAAACTTCGCGCGACAGCCGCACGAGGGATATCCGCGCCTCGGCCAGCGTGCCGAGAGCCCCAAGAACCTCCCGGAACTTTTTGATCGCCTCGTCGATCCAGATGCTGCTCTCGGCGGCGGCGAAGTAGGGCGAGCGGTCATCGAACTCGACGCGTACGCGGGGGAGCGAAACGCCCATGACCCGCTTCTGCGAAAACGAGATGCTTGAGCGGATATTCATGGCGATCGCGATCAGATTGACCTCCCGCCTCCCCATCCTGAGGATCGCCTGATCGAGGGCGTCGAAGGCTTCCTTGAGCTTGGATTCGACCTGCTCCTGAGCCTCGACGGCCCGGTCGATGAGTCCCATGAGCTCGACCACGAGGATCTTCCGCTTCTGGTCGAGCAGCTCCCACCCCTCCCGAGCGAATCCGAGATCCCTGCGGATTCTCATGAGGTTCGTCTTGGTCGGTGCTATCTCGTATCGCGCCATATCTATTCAGCTTCCCGTCACGCTCCCGGCGGCAGACGGCGCGGCGGCCGCGCTCCCCGCGCGGGCTATTTGCCGTAGAACTTGCCGATCTCCTCCTCCGTCATACGGTGGAGTTCCTCGCGCGGGAGTGTCGACAAGACATTCCAGCCGATGTCGAGCGTATCCTCGATCGCCCTGTCCTCGTACTCGTCCTGGCTCAGGAACTGGCGCTCGAAACGCTCCCCGAATTCCATGTATACCTTGTCGAGCGGCGTGAGCTCCTCCTCGCCGATCACCGCCGCCAGCGCCCGAACGTCCTTGACGTGCGAATAGGCGGCGAACAGCTGGCTCGCCAGGTGCGCGTGATCGTCGCGCGTCATCCCCTCGCCGATGCCATCCTTCATGAGGCGCGACAGGGACGGCAACCCCGCGATGGGCGGGTAGATATTCCTCTGGTCGAGCTCGCGCTCTAGGACGATCTGTCCCTCGGTGATGTAGCCCGAAAGGTCGGGAACGGGGTGCGAGATGTCGTCGTTGGGCATCGTGAGAATCGGCATCTGCGTGATCGATCCCGGCATACCCTTGATCATCCCGGCCCGTTCGTAGATGTTCGAGAGATCGCTGTACAGGTAACCCGGGTACCCCTTCCGGCTCGGTATCTCCTCACGGATCGTCGAGATCTCGCGGAGCGATTCGCAATAGTTGGTCATGTCGGTCAGGATCACGAGCACGTGCATATTCATGTCGAATGCGAGGAACTCGGCCGCCGTCAGCGCCGTGCGCGGCGTCACGAGACGCTCCACCGATGGGTCGTCGGCGAGGTTCAATACGAGCACGACCTTCTCGAGCACGCCCGACTCCTCGAAGTTACGGATAAAGTACGTCGCCACGTCGTGCTTGATCCCCATCGCGGCGAACACCACGGCGAAGGAGGTCTCCTCACCGAGAATCTTCGCCTGCCGCGTGATCTGTGCGACGATTTTATTGTGCGGAAGCCCGGTGCCGGAAAAGATCGGCAACTTCTGGCCGCGGACGAGCGTGTTCATGCCGTCGATGGCCGAGATCCCGGTCTGTATGAACTCCCGCGGATACTCGCGGGCGGTGGGATTGATCGGCAGGCCGTTGACATCCATGATCCGTTCGGCGCGGGGAGGCGGGCCGTCATCGATCGGAGAGCCAAGCCCGTTGAAGACACGTCCCAGTATCTCGCCGCTCACACCGAATTTGAGCGGCTCGCCGCGGAAGCGCACCCGCGTCTCCGGTATCGAGAGTCCCGAGGTTCCCTCGAACACCTGGATCACCGCGGCCCTCTCGCCGCTCTCCAGTACCATCCCGAGCCGGACCCTGCCGTCCGAGTCGACGATCTCGGCGAGTTCGTTGTACCCGACGTTGTGGATCCCGCTCATGAATACGAGGGGACCGGTGATCCTGCTTATCCCGATATACTCACGACCTTGGATCATACTCTTGTCCGCCATACCGTCACCGTTTCTTACTCGAACATATCTGCGACACGCTCCATCGAGCGGCGGAGCCTGTCACGTATCTCGTCTATCTGCTCTATGTCATCGTTCGCCACCGAAAACTTCATCCGCATTATCTCGGATGTCACCTCGAGCCGCTGGAGCTGGGGTATGGTGGCGCCCTTCTTGATATTCTCGAGGCCCAGATCGTAGTAGTCGAGTATCACCCGCAGCATCTTGATCTGTTTTTCGGGTGTACAGAACATGTCGATACGATCGAAGCTGTTCTGCTGGAGGAATGCGTTCTTGAACATCGTGCACGTCTCGAGCACGATGCGCTGCGTATCGGGAAGCACGTCCGGCCCGACGAGCTTTACGACCTGCTGCAATTTCCCCTCCCGCTGGAGGAGATCCATGATCTTGAGACGGAACTCCATCCATTCGCCGCCGGAACGCTCCTGCCACCAATCGCTGATCTCGTCGACATACTCGCTGTAGCTGTCGAGCCAGGAGACCGCGGGGTAATGGCGGGCATTTGCGAGCTGTCGGTCGAGCGCCCAGAGGCAACGAACAAAACGTTTGGTGTGCTGGGTGACCGGCTCCGAGAAATCGCCGCCCGGAGGCGAAACCGAACCCACAATGCTGATCGAGCCCTCCAACCCGCCCTTCGTTTCCACCATACCGGCGCGCTCGTAGAACTCGGCGAGCCTCGTCGGGAGGTAGGCGGGATACCCCTCGTCCGCCGGCATCTCCTCCATTCGACCCGAGAGTTCCCTGAGGGCCTCCGCCCAGCGGGACGTCGAATCGGCCATGATCGCCACGTGGTAACCCTGGTCCCGGTAGTACTCCGCAAGCGTGATCCCGGTGTAGATAGAAGCCTCGCGCGCCGCGACCGGCATGTTCGACGTATTCGCGATCAGTATCGTCCGCTCCATGATCGGTCGCTTCGTTCGCGGATCGATCAGTTCGGGGAACGATATCAGAACGTCGGTCATCTCGTTGCCGCGCTCTCCGCACCCGATATAGACGATGATGTCGGCGTCGCTCCATTTGGAGAGGGCGTGCTGGATCATCGTCTTGCCCGTTCCGAAGCCGCCGGGTACAACGACCGCGCCGCCCTTTGCGACGGGAAAGAGGGTGTCGATGACCCGCTGTCCCGTAATGAGCGGCAGCCGTAGCGGACACCTAGACCGCACGGGGCGGCCGCGCCGCACGGGCCAGCGGTGGTGCATCTTGACCTCGACCTTCTCGCCCGAAGCGCCCGCAAGTTTCAGCACGACTTCATCGATCGTGTACTCGCCGGCCGGCGCGACCCACGTGACCGTGCCGCGGCTCTCGGGGGGAACGAGCACGCGGTGCTCGATCAAT
>CBFCXB010000165.1:0-6156 GCA_965601905.1 uncultured bacterium
AAGAGAGTTCATCTCGGGTATCATGAGCGATGCCACATCGTCGGGGCATTTCACCTCCCTGACGGACCGCTCCCGCTCGGCGATAATGGACCGCCTTCCCGCCTCGAACGACGCCTTGAGTCGCAGCGCTCTGATCAACCCGATCCCCTCGAACCCCACGAGCTCCTCAACCTCGGCGTTCCCGATACCCGCGAGCCCACCGTACCGGTCCAGCAGGTCCCGTACGATCGCGGTGGCACAGCGGCTGGCCGTATCACCCAGAATCAGGGCGAGAAGCTCGGCATCACCGATTCTCTCAAGCCCTCTGATACATCCTCGCGACCGGAGGGCATCGAGAAACGCGCCTCTGGTACGTCTCACACCTCACCTCCCCACACCCCCGCTGAAACCTATCAGAAAGCCTTACAACTGTTCAAGCTATTTTCAATCGGCCCATGCCGCAGCGTGGGACCTCGGAGGCTACGACAGCGTCACGCCTCCCGTCTCGAGCCGGTTCATCTCCATGGCGGCATACTCGATCCATATGTCCTCGGGATACGATTCCACGAGGCGCCTGTAGCAACGGTACGCCTCCCCGTAGCGCATAAATCGCCGCTCCAGTAAGCCCGCCATCCTGAGCAGGATAAACGGCGCCTCCGGTGAAAGGGGATACGCACGCATGAAGTTATCGTAGGCGGTGCGTGCCGCATGAAACTTGAGAGTCCTCTCCATCCCGAACGCGAGGTTGAGATGCGTCTTCTCATCAAGGAGGAATCCGGGAATAACACGCATCGCCTCGACGAATATCTCTTCCGCCTTGCCCCGTTCGCCCGAACCGAGAAACAACCGGATCGATTCCCCGTAGCGATCCTCCGCCTGTTGCGACCGCGAGCCGCAAATAAAAGCACGAGCCGCCTCGACGTGGACTTCCGGATCATGGGGCCTGGCGGCGAGGTAATTGAGATACTCCCCCTGTGCGCCGAACCAGTTCGCCCCTTCGAAATAGCGACGCGCCACGGCGAGGTGACGCTCGGCGCGTGCGGTCGAGAGCCCGCCGAACAGCACGGCAAGCAGCACACCGGCCCCAAAACCACCGATGTGAAGGGAATAGGCCACTCCCGACATCCCACCGCCGAACTCGAGGAGCGTATTGACCACCTGGAGTATCACCCACAGCAGTATCGCACATATGACCGGCACATGGGTTCTTCCCGCCCTGTTGATCCCCTGGAGCGGCAGAAAGACCCAGTATGCCACCCTGATACGGCTATAGTAGAAACGCACGAGAAACGCCCCCAGGAGCCCCGATGTCGCTCCCGATGCCCCGATCACGCCGTAGGCGAGATACGCCGGGGTAAGCCATTGTACATAGAACAGGTGCACGTACGCGCCGGCCGCAGCCGTCAGGGCGAAGATCGCGGCAAATCTGGCCGGGCCGAAGCGATCCTCGATGGCGGAACCGAAAATGACGAGGTAAACGATGTTACCGACAAGGTGCAGGTACCCGCCGTGCAGGAAGACGTGCGTGACCGCCGTAAAAATGGAAGGCGAGGTAGGGTAAAATATCAGGTTCAGTACGTTCCAGTAGGGACCTACGGGCTTGTATCTATAGAAGATAAATATTGTTATGCACAGCCCGGCGAGAAAGTACGCAACGATACCCTTCCGACTTCTGCGGATATCCAGCCCAACCGGGATGTAGTAAAAGAAATACACGGCACCACCATGACTCGCCCAAAATTCTCCATTAAGTGCAAGTTGCAGACCATTTATCGAACACGTCTTCGTTATTTCGGGCAAAAAATGGGGGGTTCTCATGAACCCCCCACAGGTTGTAGCTCATCCGGCCGGTCTAGAAGTGGTACTTGGCCGAGATCATCCAGAGCGGAGTTTCATCATTAGAATCAGGATGGTAACCGGTCAACCAGTAACCCAGCGAGAAGGGAACCTGCTCGTGGACAACGCAGTCGAACTCGAAATCGGCGACATCGAAGCCGAGGCCGAAGAACCAGTCAAAAATCCCCTCGGTGTAGGTGCCCTCGTAGTCCGAATCATCGGTGGATTCAGTCATCTTCATCTTGTTGAGTTCCTTGATGCAGCCCGTCCGCAGGGTCAGCCAATCGGTGATCTCGCTCTCCAGGGCCAGCAGGAAGCGCGGCATGGTGGTCATCGATCCCTCGAGCGTGTGACCATCCGCGCACTCGGACGGCTCGAGCTTCGTATAGGAGAAGGGCTCGATGGCGGCGATGATCGTGTTCTCATCATTTACCATCCAGTCGGTACCGATACCGAAGTCGAACGACATGCCCTTGATACCATTGCAATCGGTGTAGTAATCAGCCGAATCGGCCTGAAGCGAGAAATCCCACATCTTGAAACCGAAGTAGGGAATGATCGTAAGGTAGTCGTTCCATTCGTAGAACACACGAGCCTTGCCGCCGAACATCGAGTTGGCGTCCTGGGTGACCTCGCCGTAGTCGCTCGGCTTATCGGTGTACGAGGCCATGCTGTAATCGAAGGCTATGTCGCCGTAAGCATTATCACCGATATCGAAGCGGGCACCGATGCCCAACGAGGTGTAGGCCTCGTGGTATTCGCCCTCGTAACCCTCCCACTCTTGGGTGGTGCCCTCGTCGGCGCGGCTGATGGAGAGGCCGAAGGACATCCCGTCCATCGCATACCCGTACATCACGGTGAACTTGTTGTAAAGCGGCCAGCTGAAGAGGTTGGCGTCTTCCCACTCTTCTCCGACCTCATCGCCCCAGGGATTCAGACCCGGCGCCACTTCCATCAGGAAGAGGCCGAAGGTACCATACTCATTCTCCTCGCCCAGTCCCTTGATGAGACCGAACATGGCGGAAACACTGTTTCCGTACCAGCCGGCATCACTCACACCCTGGGTGAAGACCGGCTCGACGCCCGAGTGCCAGTAACCGTCGTTGATCAGTTCGATCGTCAGGATGTTGGCGTATGACGGCAGTGTGGCCGGCCAGTTGAAGATGTTGTAATCGTCTTCAAGGTAGTTGTCCACGCCGCCCATCGCCGTCAGCCTGCTCTTCGTGGCCATCGCCGGCGAAGCGAACATGATCGCCACGGCGAGTACCAACGTCAGAACGTACAGCTTCTTCATTATAAACCTCCTGTCAGATATCTCCCTTATGGGATTACCTTCTCAGGAACCAGCATTCTATATGATCGCATTAACATGCGCTTTAGTTCCCTAAATTAATATTTCTCATGCGCGCCTACGCACGCCCTCCTTGTTCCGTGATCGGTACCTCCTTTCCGTATCTTGACAACTGCTTTGGTGCCTGCTGCTGTCGCCGCAGGACCGCTCCACGCATCTATCCAATCCCTTTTTACCCGCAAGACCCCCTTTCACAGACACGCGATTATAGACCGATTTTTGTTGGGCGAAAAAGTAAAACACCCGCAAGGCCTTGTCAACATTTTTTTTAATATTTTTTTTATCCGGCTGGGGGTGCGCCATCACCCGGAGAGGCGGCAAATCTCCCTACATCGCTACGCTCCACCAAGCACTGAACGGATAAATAGCAAGGATCTTGCCAATTTCTCCTCGTAGAGTGAATCATCTTCACGAAGACTGTTGATGCGAACGCACCCGTATGCGTGTATGAAGCGGCCGCCTCCGATAAAGATGGCAACATGCTTGATCGTCTCCCCCTCGCCGAAGAAGAGGAGATCCCCGGGACGCGCAGCGGTTGGTTCCCCGTGCGGTAGCGGTGAGCCCACGCGCGCCTGGAGGTCCGAATCGCGGGGGAGCTCCACCCCCTCGAGTTGGTATACCCTCCTGACGAGGCCGGAGCAATCGAAGGCCTTGGCCGATGTGCCTCCCCACTGGTATGGTATCCCTATGAAGCGATACGCAGTCCTTACAAGATGCGACCTGCTCCAAACCCCGGATTGAAGCGCCTCGAGGTCATCTTCTTTTATAAATCCTTTTTTATCAATGGGCAATATCACTTCCCGGTAACCGTTGATCGTATCACCGGCGACGAGACGGCACCCGGCGACGATATCCGAAACGGGAATCGACTCGGCGCGGGGCTCGGAGAGTATGTAGCCGACAGGGGAGCCGACACGCACATTGAGACGGGCTTCGTACTCCTCGATCGTGGCGCGGGCGACCTCTGAAACGTACCACGAACAGACCCACCCGTGATAGCCGTCCGGGAGACGTACGAGAAGCCAATCCCCATGCCGCTTGAGCTGTTCCGCCGTCTCACCCATGATACACTGGTTGACGAGCTCGGCCGTGTGCGCGGGATCGCGGCGAATGTCCGCCACACTGGTCGTTACCCAAAGGGCGCGATCGGCAGTCGTCTGCAGGAGCCGGAGCTCCACGACCGTGCCGTCAGAGCTTTCGATCTCGACGCTCCCCTGCGGAGCTTCCCCGCAAGAGACTTTGCCGAGCGAAGCGAGCAGATCGGTTCTCACCTCCTTCCTGCTCAGCTCCACCAGAACCCGCCGCTGTCCCACAACGCGCACAGAGGAGTAACTGGAACGCCAATCGAGACCACGGGAGCTCTCTGCACGTGCAATCGAAGTGCAAAGCGTATCAACGAACGTGTCCAACGCATGACCTCGGCAATACATAACTAGTTATATATATGCGGCTCAGTGGCAGCGCGACGCTGGCCGCTGCAGCCGCATATCGCTGGTGCGGCGCGAAGCGTCCGCTCCAGCGATATGTTATGTCCATCATTCCACGGGCCTCCGTGCCGGGGCGGAACGCGGATCGAGCGCATCCCGCAGGCAATCGCCGATCAGGTTAAATGAACAGACCGTGATAGTCAACAGGAGGCCGGGAAACAGGGTCAGCCAGGGAGCAGTCCGCATGAATGCGATACCGCTCGATATCATTCTTCCCCAGCTCGCACTCGGCGGCTGAACGCCTAGACCGAGAAAGCTGAGGGAGGCCTCCGCCATCACCGTCATGCCCAATCCCATCGTGTAGACGACGAGCACGGGGGAGAGACACCCCGGCAGAATGTGCCGGAGGATGATGGCCGGATGATTGGCGCCAGACGATCGGGCGGCCCGGACATAGTCGCGCTCTTTGATTGAGAGGACCTGGGCCCTCACCAGCCTCGCCATTGCGGCCCATCCGACGACACCGAGCGTCACGAAGAGAGAAACGAGTCCGGGCGATACAACCGCCATTATCGCAATGAGTAACAACAGGGCGGGAAAGGCGAAGGTGATATCGGCCAGCCGCATGATGACCGAACCCAACCTCCCGCCGAAGTATCCCGAGATCACGCCGAAGAGGAGCCCGAGAACGAGCGAGATCGTCCGCGCGAGGAATCCAACCCCGAGCGAGATCCGCGCCCCGTGAAAAACCCGTGAGAAGACATCCCTGCCGAAGGGATCCGTCCCGAATGGATGGTCCCACGAAGGCGGCATGAGAGCCCTGTCGAGATCGATATCCACGGGATCGCGGGACGATATAACATCCGCCAGAAGGGTGCACAGAACGACCGCAACGAGGAGAACGAGACCGATCACGGCGGTGCGGCGCCTGAGAAATCCTTTGAGGAACCGCCCGCGGGTACTCATTCTTTTCCCCCCTGTAAACGGACCCGCGGATCGATAAAACCGTAACTCAAGTCAACGACAAGATTTACCGCGACAAAGAGAATGGCCATGAACAGGATCGAGCCCTGAATGACGGGGAAATCCCGCTTCAGGATGGCCTGCACGATGAACCGTCCGAGGCCGGGCCACCCGAAGATCGTTTCGGTAAGAACGGAACCGCTGAGGTAACTTCCAAAATCCGTACCGACGATCGTTATGACGGGGATCAAGGCGTTACGGAATATGTGCTTCGCGAGTACCGTCCGCTCGCCCAGCCCCTTCGCGCGGGCCGTCCGGACGAACTGTTCGTCGGCCACATCGAGAAAACCCGCCCGGGTCACCCGTGCAATGGTGGCCATTGACGCAAAGGAGAGCGTGAATGCAGGCAGTATGAGGTAGCGGAGGGAGCCTCCACCGTAACCCGACGGTGGGAGGAGTGACAGTTGAATGGCAAAGAGATAGATCAGGAGCAATCCCAGCCAGAATACGGGAATCGACACGCCGATGAGCGAGAAGGTCATGAGCGCCCGGCCAAGCCAGGGCAGGCGCCCCCATGCCGCAACGGCCCCGATCACAACC
>CBFCXB010000166.1:0-6127 GCA_965601905.1 uncultured bacterium
TACTACATCAATCACGCCCGGTCCTTCTTCAACGGCGCATTCAATGCGAGCGGCTTTCCGATCGGGTACCCGGCGGCTATCGCGCTGTTTCTTCCGCTCGTCCGTAATGGTGTGCGGGCCGCCCAGGCCGTCTCGCTGCTCGCCGGTCTCGGCTCGCTCCTCGTGTTCTATGCGCGGTGCAAGCAGTTCGTCAAACGACCCTACGCGGTGCTCGCGAGTTCTTTATTCATTCGGCTCACGATGATGACCATGTCGGAGTCCCTGTATGTTTTCTGCCTGCTCGCGGGCCTGCTGCTTTTCGTGAAAAATAAGTATATCTATTCGGGACTGCTCCTCGGTGCGGCGGCGATCACGAGGCCCGAGGCGCTCGGCGTTTTTGGAATACTCGCGATTCTCAAAATTCGCCGGCCGAAGCATTTGCTCATTTTCGCCGCGGGTTTCATCGCCGTGTATGCGTGCAATGTCACAGCCCAGTCGCTCCGGGTGAACGGGCTGGTATTGATTCCCAAAACGAGGCTGTTCGGTACGAGCGCTCAGCACTGGAAGCTGCGCGAGACGTGGCTCGACTTCGAAGGCCGGGAGCAGGCGATCGATGAGGTGCGCGGTGAGGAAGGACCCTCGACCGTCGTGACCGATTACATGAAACGGCTGCCGCGGGAATTGTATTTACTGGCACGGCACATATCACCCGTGATTTTTTTATTGGGAATATTTGGAATTATAAAAAGAAGATCGTTCTTGCTCGCGGCGTTGATACCGTTCCTTGTCTTTCCGCCGTTTACTTTCAGGAGCGAGGCCCGATTTTTATACCCGTACGTCCCGATTATAATTCTCTATTCGTTTGTAGGAATGGAGAATATTATAAAGCGCCGGACTCGGCATATAATTCTAGCGCTTGCCGCTCTTTCGTTCGCCGCCGGCTTTGTGATAAACAGAGATCAAATCATCTCGCCGGTATCGGACGGTTACCAGTGGGCAAAAAGACTCGGTCTCCGTTTCAGGGACAGAATCGATCCGGAAGACGGCATCGCCGACCGCAAGCCCTTCTTCGCGTTTTATGCGGAAGGTGACTACATCGAGATTCCCCTTGGGCCGTATGATGAGACCATGGAGTATCTCTCGATGAACGGGGCCGAGTATCTCGTCCTTCATGTCGAGACCGTTCACGGGATGCGACTTAAACTCAGGCCTTTTCTCTATGACGAGACGGTGATAGCCGGCGAGCTGCGGTATTCGCAGGTTTACTTCGAACCCGATGGCGTATCCATTTTTCAAAGAAATATGCACTCCGATCCGCTCGAGCGGCGGCAAATAGTCTCGAGTACCAGGGAATTTATTTTTTGCCCGGTCTGGTCCCCCGACGGAAGAAACATCGCCTACCGGACGATCGATTCATCCGGTGGAGGAGGTATCCATTTGATTTCGGTCGATGGAGGTCGGCAGACGCGGATTCTGGCGGAAGCGGGTATCGAAGATCCGATAGGCTGGGCGCCCGATTCGGAGCGAATCGCCTTCGCGAGAAAGGTGGGAGAGAACTCCGAAATCTGTGTGTTGCACGCATCGGGAAACGTCGAACCGATCATCACCGGCGAGAGTAAAAACATATCGCCTTCCTGGTCGAGTGACGGGAGGGAGATAGTATTCTGCTCCACCCGTTCGGGTGAACGCGAGATCTGGTCGAAGAACCTCGAGTCGAGACGGTTGAAACAGCTCACCACGATCGGCGGCATCAGCTATCCGGCCATCTCTCCCGACGGGAAGAGAATCGCGTTTATTCAGCGGGAGCAGGGATTATTTATTTTCGACCGTGAATCCGGCGACGTTACACGCGCCGGGGCGCCGGAAAAGGTTTACTTCAGGCCCGCCTGGAGCCCGGACGGTCAATTCCTCGCCGTCACCGGCAAGGATTGGGGGAAGACCGATATCTATCTTTTGACCTCCGGCGGCGGGAACACGCTCCTTCTCACGAAGAGCAGCGTCAAGGAAGGCATGCCGTCATGGGGACCGGACGGTGAGTCCCTTGTCACTGTTTCGGTCACGAGCAGCGGCATGACGATAAATATCCTGACCGGGCTCGGTCCGTACAAGGATCGCGTGCTCAATCCGGTTCGGGCGAGAGCATTCGAGCCGATCCGGTGATATGCATAATCTTTTTCTTTATGGATAATTTCGGGATTTTGCTATCTTATTATAGATTTAAACGTGCGCCCGTAGCTCAGCTGGATAGAGCAACGGACTTCTAATCCGTAGGTCGCAGGTTCGAATCCTGCCGGGCGTATTTTTTATTCCCATACATATCTTGCCGCGTTCTCCCGGCGGCGGCCATCGCGCGTCACCAGCCGTTTTCTGCATAATCCGATAATTTTTACAGGCGGCAGTGGCAAAATTCAATTGTTTCTAAAAAATTTTTTAACGTGCGAACTTTTTTGTTGACGGGTACTTATATGCTGTTTGCGCGCGAGTAGTGGTTCGCTTTTTTCGTCTTCGAGGAGCGACTTGCGCGCACCCCTGACCGGGGATCTCGAGCAGTTCCGGCTTTTTTCATGCAATGCCATTCGATCGCGCCTTTATGGCGATCTACGGGGTTGAAAAAATCGTGTGGTATAATATAGCCGGTTGCGCGATGGGTGGATGACGGGAGGTGCATCGTGAGTTTGTCGGCTCAACTAAATTTACGAAAATCGTCTGGTGGCTCCAGTTCCCCGAAGCGTCTCTCAAACGGTGATCTGCTTGAACGGCTTATGAAGAGCCGCGGCACGGAGCGCGCGGCGCAGCAGAGCATCGTGTGTGATCTCGCCGAGGTCGAACGGCGCAGGCTCTACCTGCCTCTGGCGTACGGCTCGCTCTTCGAGTTCTGCACGGATTATTTAAAATATTCTCGCTCCACGGCGGGACGGCGGATCAGCGCCGCCCGGTGTATCGCGCGCTTTCCCCGGATGGCGGCGATGTTCAAGCGGGAGGAGTGTGATCTCACCGTGCTTGCTACGATCGCCCCCGTCGTGACAAAGGAGAACTGCGCGGAGATAGCGAAGTGGCTCAGGGAACGCTCGCTCAGGGAGGTCGAAGCATTCGTCCAGCGGCGGCAGCCGGAGAGAGCGGTCAGGGACCAGGTCCGGCAGATATATGTTACGCGCTCCGCGGAACGAGGGAACGAAGCAGCGCCGGGCTCTGCCGATGCGCAGCGCGCGGATCTCCCAACAGCGGGAGCAGATAAGAATCGTTCTGACTCTACTCCCAGCGCTGGGACTAAAACGGCGCAACTGATTGATAATAAATCACTTGAAAATTATGGGGTGCGCTCAAGCTCCGGCTGCGTTGCCGGCTCGAGTGGAGCCCCCCGTTCAATGGGTGTTGCACCGGCGGAGCGCGTCGTTGTCGATCGGAAGTTCAAGCTCCAGTTCGCCGTGGATCCGGAATTCATGCGGGATCTCGAGAGGGCCAGGAGCCTCCTCTCGACGAAGTATCCGAAGAGATTGGGATTCGAAAAATTATTCGGCGTTTTCTTGCAGGAGTATCTCGATCGCCATGATCCCGAGCGGAGGGTTAAAAAAAGATCGCGGCACGACGAGAAGGATGCGGGTGAGAAAGGCAAGAAACGCAGCTGCGCCGCAAGAACCCGCCACATCTTGCAGGCGGTGCGTGACGAAGTCTTCGTTCGCGACGGCGGCAGGTGTACGTTTGTAGGTAAAAACGGCAAACGGTGCGGGGAGACCCGGAACCTCGAGATAGATCACATTATTCCATACGCGAAGGGCGGATCCAACTCGCCGGAGAACCTCCGACTCCTCTGCTTCAAACACAACAGGCTCGCGGCGGAAAGAGTGTACGGCATGGATCACATGGAGAAATTCCACCGGCGCGAATAATATATATTCGATGACGCGGACGCTTCACGCCGCTCCGGCGAATTGCGGCTGCAGCGGTCAGCTGCGAGCTGCCGCTGAGCCGCAATTCTTCGGCCGTTCGGCGGGGCAACGGCGCGGGGCAGCTCTTATAGATAAGTATTCCCGGTGGGAATAATTTTTAAAATTTACCCGGCCTGGAATACGATGCCGAATTAATTGAAGGCTACCAACGGTTTTTAAGGAAATGCCGGATGCTCCGGACCGGTGTTCCTTTTCACTTGCGGAAAGCCCCACAGGACAATACAATATATGGGATTCATGGTGGGCGTAGCTCAGGTGGTAGAGCCCTGGATTGTGGTTCCAGTTGTCACGGGTTCAAGTCCCGTCGTCCACCCCATTTTTTTCATGTGAAATGCTTGCGCCGGGCAGCATCCGAGTTCCAAGAAGCCGCACGGCCGGGCCGCCCCTGTGATGTGAACGGGCGGGATCGTTTTCCCGCCCGTATTCTATTACCCGAGCCGAGTGCGGCCGTGAAGACCGTTATTTCATCGCTTCGAGTGCATCCTTGATCTCCGAGGTATCGGGCATTGTACCCGGATCGTCGGATACCCAGATGTACTGGATCCCGCCCTTCTTGTCGATGATAAACGCCGCCCGTTTGTTGACTCCCTGGAGAGGCCCAAGCTGCTCGTGAAATGCGCCGTATGCCTTGCCGGCGGTCTTGTTGAAATCGCTGAGGAGCGGGTAGGGGAGGCCGAGTTCCTTCTTCCATTTGCCCAGGACGAACGGGCTGTCGACGCTCGCGGCGACGACCATCGCGTCAAACCCCCGGAACTCGCTGAAACCGTCGCGGATCGAGCACATCTCATCGTGGCAGGAGGGACTGAAGGCGAGCGGGAAGAATAGCAGGACGATATTCGCCTCGCCGATGTGGTCGGAGAGTTTCCAGGTCTCCTCCATCGTAAGGGGAAGCTCGAAATCGGGCGCCATATCACCAATCTTCAATTCGGCCATCGGATCCTCCTTGATTTAAAGTGACTATGTAACGGTCAAAGATCGCCGCCATTCAAGAACTATTATAAATTATTAGAGCGGAAAGCGCCGGAAGTCAATTGAAAATATGCCCGGAATGATTTCCCTTGACCCGGCGTAAAATCTCGATACAATGGAACGTGAACCTTCCGGGGAGGTGGGGACGAGGAGCGGGCGGAACGGTTCAATTATTTTTACCGACAGGAGGTGCGGTGATGAGTGGTGTAAACAAGGTAATACTGGTAGGGAATCTCGGTTCCGATCCGGAGCTTCGCCATACATCAAGCGGGACACCGGTCGCCAATTTTCGTATCGCGACCAATGAAGTCTTCACCAATCGTGAGGGAAAGCGTGAGGAGCGGACCGAGTGGCACCGGATCGTTACGTTCGGCCGTCTGGCCGAGGTCTGCGACCAGTATCTCAAGAAGGGCCGGCAGGTCTACATCGAGGGGAGACTCAGGACACGGGACTGGGAGGATCAGAGCGGTAACAAACGCTATACGACGGAGATCAACGCCAACCAGATGGTGATGCTCGGGCGTGCCGGGGACGCCGGTTATGTGCCGGGCGAAGCGCCCCAGGAGTCACCGCCCAACGAGGTTCAGGGCTCGCCCAACGAGGTTCAGGGCTTGCCCGACGACGTGCAGGCGCCGGCCGGTGGGGGGGAGGACGACGATCTGCCGTTCTAGGCGGCAGGGGTGCATCCGTACGGTGCGGGAGTTCGCATTGATCCCTGGAAGGTGCGGCGGGATCGCACCGTTTTGAAGCGGTTATAGAGGGAAGCGCTCATAGAGCGTTTCCCTTTTGTCATATTATGGGAGAGATCCTTGTTGAGATTTGATGCCCCGCGGTGTGCCTTTTTGGAGGGTCGTTCTCGCGTGAAGCGCTTTGCGTATCGACTGTTCGGTCAAAGGTCCCACGGCGCCGTCCGATTGAATTCCGTGCTCCATCTGGAACCGCTTGATGGCGCGTTTTGTCTGGGGTCCACAGCAGCCGGTGATCGGACCGGGATCGTACCCGAGGTAGTGCAGTTTTCCCTGTATCCGTGCCATGTCCTCCGTGCTCGTGGCACGGAGGGGTTCGCCTTTCATGTTGAGATTGCTCTCGTTGTTCTGGGGAGCCCGCGAGTAGTCGTAGGGGGAATCGTTGCTGCTGCAGGAGCAGCAGAGGCCGAGAAATAGAAATAATAAAATTATATATACGTGTCGTTTGTCCCGCTTCATGCAATTCCCCCCAGTGCTCGAACTCAT
>CBFCXB010000167.1:0-6113 GCA_965601905.1 uncultured bacterium
GCTTGGAGACGATCCTGCCCGCAATCACGAACGAGACGGTGAGGGTGAGGTAGACTGTCCAGAGGATCCACAACTCGCCGCCGGCGGCCTCGACGATTCTCTCGGGCATTCCAGTTATCAGCGTCACGAAGGCGCCGTATCCCGTTTCGATCCTCGCGCTGATTCCGGCGATAGATTCGGACCGGACGAGATGCACGAGAATAGCGGCCATCGCAAAGATCCCCATAAGTATCGTGGCGATCAATTGCAGCGCCGGAATGAAACGTTTACGCGGCGTTGCCAGCCGGGCCGATACCGCATCCGAGATCCTGCCGGCACGCGGGAGTTCGTTCCGCCGTGTGACGAGGGTCCGTTCCAGCGCAGCGAATACCGAACTCGATTCACGACATCGGGGGCAGGAGGCGAGGTGTTCGGTGACGGCCGCCCGCTCCGTATCAGTCAGGGTCCCCTCGTGATAGAAAGGCAGGAGTTCCTCGATTAAATCACAGTTCATAACGTTCCGCATTCTTCCCGTGGTTCATCCTCGTCCATACCGCTCGTCATCATCCGTTTCAACGACAGCTTGCCCCGATGAATGTACGTCTTGACCGTCCCGACCGGCAGGTCCATGATCACGGCGATCTCGGCGTAGGATCTATCCGCCATGTACCGCAGCTCCAGCGCGACCCGGTACCGTTCGTCGAGACGCGCGAGAAGCTCCTCGATACTCCGTCGCACCTCCGTCCGTCGGTATGTTTCTGCCGGGCCGGCGCCGGGCGATTGGATATGATGCGCCTCCTCGATAGGGCGGTGCGGGTGGTCGGGACGCGCGCGCACGTTGAGCGCATGGTTTCTCGCGATGCGGTATATCCAGGTCGATAATTTCGCGTCTCCGCGGTAGGATGGGAGACCGCCGTAAACTTTGATGAAGACCTCCTGTACGGTATCCTCGACGTCATGATGGTTTCCCAGTATCCCGCGAACGACCGAATAGACGACGGCGCCGTACCGCTCGACGAGCAGTCTGAAGGCCTTCCCGCTTCCATTGATCGATTTCGCAACGAGCGCGGCATCACTGGAACCTCGCAACTTCTATCCCTCCGCTTTATATGACAGCAGAATCCGTCTGGAGGTTTCATCGGACACACAGAAATATATAGAAAAAGTGCAATGGCAAGAAGGTAAAAGATCACGCCGTGCCTCGCCCTTCGTATCGTGCCTCGCCCTTTCGGCTTATTTCCGTAACAATTGAAACCTTTCGGCGAATCTCCTGTCATACGTAGTGAACATGGAAACCGGATGAACCGGTTGCAGCGAAACAGCAGCGGAAACGATGCACAGAAAGGAGCCCGGATGTATCCATTCTCGATCGATACGGGAGTGATCGCCATTTTCATCCCGATTCTCACCGTCTTCGGTGTGTTCGTCGTCGTCATCACAAGCGTCATCATGAGCAGCAAGCACAAGGAACTGGCCCACAAGGAGCGGTTACTGGCGATGGAGAAGGGCATTCCGATTCCGGAGAAGCCGCCGGTCGCGAAACGCCCCGCGCACCTCACGATCAGGGCGTGGGGGCTCGTTCTGGCCCTGCTCGGCGTGGCCCTCGTCATCGCCCTCTGGGTCACGGCCGGAGGCAAGGCCGGTGTATGGGGACTCTTGCCGACTGCTGTCGGTATCGCTATGCTTTTTGCCGCAAACAAGGAGATGAGAGAGTCAACGACCGGACCGATGCATATGGAATAATATACATCGCGTGGATGGGGGACCATACGTGCCGGCGGTCCCCCTTGTATGCATTGCCCATAAGGGCACACGGCGGCGCCGCGGCGGTGTTTGAAGAACCGCTCGCGATGCCTCTCCGACGGCGATGTATTTTTTCTGTGGCGTACGGCTCGGGTTCGTGTTACACTGATCACCGTACAGGGATGGGATCGGCGGCGGGCACAACCTTACTTTGAACGGAATACGTTCCTGATGATGAAGGGATGATGATGATGAGAACACTATTCCGCTTTTTCATTTCCACGGCACTGAGCATTCTCATTGCCGCTTCGCTCTGCCCCGCGGGCAGGGCCCAGGTCGTGCTCAACGAGATCCTTGCAGATCCTGCCAGTGACTGGGACGGGGATGGAGTGGTGAATTTCCGCGACGACGAGTGGATCGAGGTGACCAATCTCGGAACCTCAACGGTCGCTCTCTCGTCCTACCTCGTCGCCGACGGTGAGGGAGAGCCGGTCTGGCGATACGGATACGCCGGCGTGCTCGCTCCCGGTGGCGTGCGCGTGGTGTACGGGAGCGAATCGAAGGCCTGGCAGCAGGCCAACGATTTTCCCGTTTACGGTCTCAGTCTCAACAACGCTGGTGATCGAGTCTCGCTTTACCGCATCACGGGGACGGATACCGTTCTCGCCGATGCGTACACCTACACCGCCCTCGTGGCTGACGACGACCGTTCGGTCGGGCGCGAGGCGGGAGCGACGGGCATCTGGCGTATCTTCGATCTGTTGAATCCGTGTTCTGATTCGTGCGATCCAGCGGGTAACGGCTGCATGCCAACGCCCGGATCTTCGAACGAATGTATAACATCTGCTCAAACAGAGAGTTGGAGCGCAATCAAGGCGTTCTGCCGGTGATTGCCCCATTGCGTGCCGGCCGGTGCGGAACCCCGTTCCTGCGGGTTGAACGACCGATCGACACGTTATGACGGATGAACCGTAACTCATGGAGGTTGCCCGCCGCCGTCATTCCTGTACGGACGGATGGATCCTTTACTGTTTACTGTTCGTGCCCGCCGTGGTAGCATGGTCTACGGGTGGATATCCGATGAATAAGAATAATATCACCGATAAGCACAACAACTGCTGGGAGTTTCTCTCCTGCGACAAGGTGGAATGTCCCGCGTACGGGAAGAAACAGGCACCCTGCTGGGAGATCACGGGGCATCGGTGCAAAGACCGCGTCTTCCCCCGACTCGAGGAAAAACTGATACAGTGCTGTTTCCGGTGTTCGTTCTTCAAGCAGCTCAAGGAGCGGCACCAGGGACGCAGATGGGTCGATATCACGCTGCTCGAGACGCTCGAGGAGGCGCTGATCCGCTCATCGCGTTACTCCGACAAGGTCGAGGACCTCTACATGGAGGTAATACGCAGGAGTAAGTTGATGAATCTCCTCGGCGAGGTGAGCAAGATCATCGCGCGCCTTGACAAGGAGGAGGATATCATACTCGCCATTCTCACGGTGATCACGGCGGGGGAAGGACTCGGTTTCAACCGGGCGTTCGTGTTTCTGCGGGGGCCGGAGTATAATCTCCTCCGCGGCAAGTACGCCCTCGGACCCTCGTCTCCGGAAGAGGCGGTCAGCATCTGGAAGATACTCGACAAGGATGAGAACATGTCCCTCGAGAAACTCGTGAGCAAGGGGCAAAAACTCCACTATCTCCACAGCAGTCCCCTCACCAAGACCACGCGGGAACTCGCCATCTCGATCGATACCAGTGGAAGTGTGATCGCGCGAGGCATGAATGAAATCCGTTTCATCAAGAAGGGCGACCTGTCTTCGAAAACGGATCTCACCATCGAGACGGCACTGGGACTGGAGGACTTCTGTATTTGTCCCATCGCTACCGCCGAGGGAAGCCTCGGCCTGATCATTGTCGACAACATCTTTACGGGAAAGGAAATTACGCCCGAGGATGCGCATTTACTTGAAATGATTGTAAGTCACGCAACCAATTCATTAAGGGCGGCTCAGTTAAAGGAATCTCTCAATAAAAATGTCGAGAGTCTCAAGGCAACGTACCGAAAGCTCAGGGCCAACGAAGAGCGTATGATGCGGGCGGAGCGGCTCGCGATCTCCGGCGAGCTCACCGCATCGGTCATTCACGAGATCAAGAATCCACTCGTTTCGATCGGCGGTTTCGCCCGGAGTCTCTGCAATTCACCGCATCTCGAAGAGACGGACCGGGAAAAGCTCGAGATCATACTGAACGAGGCGATCCGTCTAGAGGCGTTTCTCGAGAGCATGCAATCCCGCGTGAGCAAGCTGAAACTCGAGGAAAGCGACCTTAACCAGATACTGGAGAATGATTGCCAACTCCTCCGCAATGAGATCAAGGAGCGTGACATTACACTCCTCACGAGCCTGGCGCCCGATCTGCCCCCTTGCATGCTCGATGTCGTCAAGATTCACGAGGTATTTCTCAACATCCTGCAGAACGCCGTCGAGGCGATGGGAAACAACGGTATCGTACAGGTGAAGACGTGGCGGGAGAACGTGACGGTCCATGTTGAAATCTCGGACAATGGAGGTGGGATCAGAAAGGACCGGATGAACAGGATATTCACGCCCTTCTTTACCACCAAGGAGAATGGATCGGGCCTCGGATTGACATTCGCTCACCGAATCATCAAAGGTCACGGTGGTAACGTATCGGTAACGAGCTCGAAGGGGGAAGGTGCCTCGTTTCATGTCTCGTTCCCCGCCTCGGCGGTTGGGAAAGAGGCGCCTATACACGAAACACAGGGATTGCCGGATTGATACGGGAGAGACGTATTACGAAGCGGTTCAGCGCACTCCTCGAACACGTGCGCGCGTTTCTGTGGGTCGATATCCCGCCGTGGAAGATGGGACTTTCGGCGGCGATCGGCGCCGGCATCGCTGTAACGCCCACCGTCGGATTACAGACCGTGCTCGTCGTCGCAATCGTCTCGGTGGTGCGGGGGAACAGGGGGCTTGCGTTGATCGCTTCGGGTATCGCCAATCCTTGGACGATCCCCTTCATCTACTATCTCGATTACCGCGTCGGCGCCGCCCTGATGGGCAAACCGGTTTGGGCGGGGCTCCCCGAGCGTTTCTCGCTGGGCACTTTGAGCGGCGCCCTCGTACCGGTTCTTGTTGGATCCGTATTCGTCGGACTTGCGTGCGGCGTTGCCGTCGGAGCAGGGGTAGCCATTCTCTGCAGGCTTCGGGGGCGGGCCGTTCATCACCGGCGGGTACCGGCATGAGATTTCCGGCCCTTCGGTTATATTCCATCCAAGTCTGCAATTGACAAAAGAGAAAATAAGATTTACGCTACTTTCCCTTGATATTTCTCACCCGGCAGTGTTTCCGGGAACGGGATGTAGAGAGTGACGTAATACGCCGGAAGCGTACTACATGGAGAATGATACGCCATGACGTTCGAGAGTGGAACGGTGCAACTCTACACCGGCGACGGCAAGGGCAAAACCACTGCCGCGGTCGGACAGGCAGTCAGGGCCGTCGGCCACGGTAAGCGGGTTGTTATGATTCAGTTTATGAAGGGGAGAACGTACGGGGAGCTCGCCGCCGCCGACCGGCTCGAGGGACTGACCATAGAACAGTTCGGCAGGGACGAATTCGTCGATCCGAAAAACCCGGCCGCCGTTGATGTCGAACTCGCCAGGAAGGGGTGGGATCGGGCCGAGGAGCTCGCAGGTGACGAAACGCTCGATATGCTCATTCTCGATGAGATCAATGTCGCCGTGTCGTTCGGTCTCATACCGCTGGAGAGCGTCGCACGCCTCGTCCGCAATAAACCGGCCCGCCTCGAGCTCGTGTTGACGGGGCGCTACGCGAGTGACGAGCTGATTGCCTTGGCGGATACGGTGACCGAGATGCGTGAAATCCGCCACCATTACAGGCGGGGCGTCAAGGCGAGAGAGGGAATCGAATACTGAGAACCGATGGCGGGGGAGACCGGCATAGGGAAACTACTCGAGAGCTTCGAGCGGGGGAGCGTCGCGGCCGCGGCACGGCTTATCACCATTCTCGAAAACGGGGGGGAGGCCGCGGAACGGGTGTTCGATGCGATCTTTCCCAAGACGTCGGGCGCATACAAGATCGGTTTGACCGGCCCACCGGGCGCAGGCAAGAGCAGCCTCCTGTATCACCTGGCGATGCAGTTCAGGAAAGAGGGCCGGCGGGTCGGAGTCATCGCCGTCGATCCCACGAGCCCCTTCAGCGGCGGCGCGCTTCTCGGGGACCGGATACGGATGCAGCGCCTCGCCGAGGATCCGGAGATCTTCGTGCGGAGCCTGGCGAGCCGCGGCAGTCTCGGAGGCATCTCGAACTGCACCGACGAGGTAGCGGACCTTCTGGACGCCTTCGGCAAGGAT
>CBFCXB010000168.1:0-6072 GCA_965601905.1 uncultured bacterium
TATCGCGGCGAATTCATGTGACGTTTCCTGGACGTTGGAATCATACACTATATTTATTATTTATAGGAAATTCAATTTTTTATCGAGATGCCCGCGCGGGCGGTCCGCCATGTTTTATTTTGCAAACGGACCGGAGACGACCTTACTGGCCGGGACTGACGACGGTGTCTACATCTCTCGCGAAGACCTCCCCGACTGGTCATGTGCGGGACTCGCCGGAAACCGCATCGTGGCACTCTTCGCCCTCTCAGAGGACAGCATCGCGGCTTCCACAGAGGAGAACGGACTGTTCGTCTCGGCCGACGGAGGGACGGAATGGCGGCACGTCGGCATGAGATAGGCATTCTCACCCTCGTAGATGAAGGTGAATTCGCGCAGCTGTATGCAGTTCGATGTGTTGCCGTGCCCCCTGTTTCCCGCGATTCTGCCGATATGACCTTTGTGCATCTTCACGACGCCGCATGTCGAGTTTCCGATGAAATGGTTGTTGTTGAAATTATTATCCTCGAGCGTCACGGTGGCCAGGTAATCCAGCCACACGGGGGCAACGCCCCAATCGGGCATGATACATGGTAAACGCCGTCTGGATGAAAATCTATAAGACTGGGATAATCATAATTCAATAATGACCGTCATATATGAGCAGTAGCTGGAACACGCATAAAACTGATCTTTCGCTTCATCACTTAAGCCGCTCACAAATTTGGGTGCATTTATAATGTTGCGAGTCACTTATCGTGGTGCATTGTACGTAAAGAACGAGCCATTGTCAATAGAATTTTATGGTGGGCGCCTGGAATAGGAGAGAACATGACGATCCCCCTTTTTGTTTGAAGAAGCTCTTCCTATTGGGACTCGATGCCAAATCCAGACGACTGTCAAACGTGGAGCTCAGTGAATCAAAAAGCTGGGAGCAGGGCCTAGCCACAGAAAATTCACTGCAATAATCGGACTTGACCGGGCCTAGCGCTTGGGAACCGTGAAATATGAGGCACTTCGCTCCGCCGCTTCTGAAGATAATGTTGCAGTCGGGCGAATGTTATGATACAATCTGCCAACAGTGGAAAAGCGTATCAACTAACTATTCGCTGGCGCGAATGCTTCGCGACGCGCGAGCGAATAGCGGCTTCAGCGGCCAGCGTCGCGCTGTCGCTGAGCCGCTGAACAAATCAATAAATTCCACTTTCATTCAGCGAAGTACAGACATCCTAGGGATTAGCAGGCACAGTATGCGGGAAGGTGCGGCAGTACATACGCGTAATGCATTTCCCAATGTTGTGCACTCTCATAGAGACGATTGTGTCTCATGTGATCGTATCTCAGGAGGTGATAACCTTGAAGTGCAATGATCGTTTCGCAGAAAAAATTGTAGGTGCATTAGTCCTGGTCTTTCTCGCGCTATCAGTATATCCAACTTCAACCAGGGCAGAGTGGATCGATGATGGCATTCCCGTTACTACTCAATGGACGACTGATCCCAACCAGATTCACCATCGAATGATCGATGACGGGCACGGTGGATTCATCGTCGTGTGGTGTCAGTTCGAGGAAGGAGTGTTCGCGCAAAGGATAGATGATGAAGGTATCCGTCGATGGGGCGAAGATACCGGGATGCTCGTACGGAGCAAGGATACGAGCAGAAGACCTATGTTTCCGTACGCCTCTTTATCGTGGAGTGACCGTGTCATTGTGGTCTGGCAAGAGGAGACCCTCGGTACCGGTGAATCAGATATTCGTGCACAATTGATCGATGTAGAGACGGGTACTTTGCAATGGGCCGATGCGAGGCTAGTCTGCAATGCCAGCGGTCAGCAGTACAATCCACGGGTCACGGATGAACAGGTTGTTGTGTGGTTAGATAGAAGAGACGGCTATAGTTACGTTTACGGCCAGAGATTGGGAGGCAGTGGCAATAGGATATGGGACGCCGGCGGCGGCGATTACAACGGGATAAAACTGTGCTCGTATAAATCCGCAGAAGCAAGATTTCAAGCAACCGCCGTTCCGGATTTTGAAGATTACACCTACAATGACGGCGTGCTGGTCACCTACACGACGATCTTTACGACCTTCGTCGGTGGGCAATACTGCCAGCGGTATGTGGTTATATGTCAGTGGGTTACGCTCAGCGGAGATCTCCCGTGGGGGACGGAAGGATTTGTGGTTATGCACCCGGATGTATGCAAGGCGTACTTTAATCCTGTGGTGATCAAGGATCCTCAGTATCCGCGGGTATATATTGCCTGTGAGGCGGAAATTGATCCGAGCGAAACCGCGATCAACGTTGCGGCTCTCCGCCAAGAGTATGGTTACGATCAAGAAGTTCTGTGGAGGAGAGAAGTTTCAGGTCTTACAAAGAACGCCGATGATGGCAATCCTCAGATTGCAATGGCTGGCTACGATATAATAGTAACCTGGGAAAGGCAGGAAGGTTCATCTATCGACATATACGCTCGTAAGCTTAACAGGAGTGGGAGCATGTACTGGGGAGGTGCCGGATACGGTTGGCAACTTTGCGGTGGAGATGGGACCCAGAATCAGCATCAGCTCGTTTCAGCCAGCGGTAACACGGCGATCGTCACGTGGTGTGACTACCAGTACCCGGCCAAGGATATATACGCCCGTATGATCAAAACTGTTAATGACACATTTCCCGTCATCATTTCAGATCCAACGGATGAGCTCGTGTGCGGTGCGGCGAATATTCAAGAGATCCCCCGAATTGCGAGGGACGATGTCGGTGGGGCGTTCCTCACCTGGGCGGATTACCGTGACAACGGTCAGGACGTGAGAGTCTACGCACAGCATTTCGAGGGGCTGAAAAGGGCGTGCACGATTCACAATCCCAGCGGCGGCGAGCTGATCGCATCCGCCGGTAATCGTGAGATATCACTGGAGGTCGAACATGTCGCGGGGGCCTCCATTCAGTCGTACGAAATCAGTCTCTCGTATGACGGCGGATTGAATTACATACCGCAATCGTACACGCCACCCATCGAGCATATAGACGATGGGAGAAAGGTTCTGAATTGGAACGTTGATGCCACCGCTTCGAACGAATGTCTTTTGCGCGTGCTCGTCTCGTACTCCGACGGCACCATCGGCGAGGATGAAAGCGACTCCTTCTTCTCTATGTATGAATCGTCCTGCGACTGGGTCAATAAAAATGGCGTTCTCGTTCCTCCTCCGGAAGATAAGATAGGTGACCAGGCGAATCCCCATATCATATCCGGCGGTCAGGGCACTTTCATCATCACCTGGGAGCATAAGGCCGATACGTTGAGCCACAGGTATGATATCTATGCCAAGAAGGTTGATGTATATGGCAATGAAATCTGGACAACTCCCGTCTGCACGAACTCATATAACCAAAATCAGCACCAGGTGACGACGGATGGCGCGGGTGGCGTCATCGTCACCTGGAAAGATACCCGTCGCATGGATGGATTCCGCGATGACATTTATGCTCAGAGAATAGACGCCAGCGGCAATCCCACCTGGGCCGTGGACGGCATTCTGATACGTGCATACGAGATGCGCTATCAGGTCCACCCCGTCATCGCATCGGACGGCAGCGGTGGGGCGATCATCGGCTGGATAGAGGAATATCCAGGTTTTAAGTTGCTCTATCTACAGCGTGTGAGTGCTGCGGGCGCTCCCCAGTGGGGCAGCGGGGGCAAGAATATATATGGTGTGAATTCGTCTTCTGTCGAATATCAGATCACATCAGATACGCAGGGCGGCTGCTACGTTGCGTACACGCCGGCCGATGGTTATTTGACTATCTTCTTGCGGCGATATGACCACAACGGAGTAAATGTCGAAGACAAAACGGTCATGGTAGACGAAGGATATCTCTACAACCACCAACACCGTCATTTCCAGCTCATACCCGACTACGCCGGTGGAACGATCATTACATGGGAGGGAAAAATATGGCCAGAATGGAATGATATCCGTGCGCAACGGATATTTATAGGCGATGACCAGGAAGAGAGACGATGGTGGATAGAGAATGGGATTGTTGTATCCTCTGCGGACGGCATGAGGTATTGGCCGAAGATCATACCGGACGGAGCCGGCGGAGCGATCATCACCTGGCATGACGAAAGAAACGCCGGCGATGCCGATATCTACGCTCAGCGCGTCGATATCGATGGAGAAATCCAATGGCTGGAAAATGGTGTGCCGGTTTGTAATGCAGATGGAAACCAGATCTATCCCGAGATCGTATCGATGGGCAGCGGGGGCTCGATCATTCTGTGGAATGACGACTCCGCATCAGAGCATGCTTTGTATGCCCAGAAATTGCACTCGAATGGACTCAACTTATGGTCAAGCAACGGTATTCTGGTGATGGGCTCACTCGACTACAGTGCGGGCAATTATGTAACCCACGCTATGTGCCATGACGATGAGGGCGGTATACTATTCGCGTGGGAAGATAGGCGGGGCTTCTTCCCGAGCGATTTGTACGCCCAGAGAATCGAAGGAAATGCGAGTGCTCCAAGATGCGATGTTGATGCACTGGTCATCTGGAACGACACGGAATGGGAACCCGCCGATACCTCCGCGGTTGGTTGTCCTCACGGGGATTTCGAGGGCTGCCTGTTCAAAGTCATGTGTGATTTCAATGATGCGGATATGGAAGGTGTCGTCAGCATCCCGCCCGAGGATATAATCCTCGAAACGGACAATCTCGGATTCTCGTTCTGCGATCCATCCGATCTGGATACAGCAGGGACAGTGGAAAACGGGTATACCGTTACACTCATTCGTAAGCACATTAATGGATGCAGTGACTGCCAGGGAGGTGGCTGCTCCGAAGAAGACAAATTGCCACAGGATATTCCCGTCTACTACGGAGGCTTCTGCATCGATATGATTCAGAGTGTAAGAATGAAAAGCCTCGATGTCACCAATGACGGCAGGGTGAACTTATCCGACTACTATTTATTTACGCAGACGTACAACAAACAGCCCGATGATCCCGCATTCAACAGTTGCTGTGACTTCAATCTTGACGGATATGTCAATCTCTCCGATTTCAGTTTGTTTGTTCCCCATTACCTGCATTACTGCGATATGTCCGCCGCATTTCCGCTGCTGGCAGCTATTGAGCAATCAAACGTGATCGTGCGGTTCAATTTCAAGGAGGAAAGTGATAACGAACGCCAGAGCAGGGTCCATGTAACGGTCAGTCTCGAGAATGCGGGCAATGTCTCAACTGCGGTGCTTGGGCTCAATAATGATCTTTCGTGCCTCGATTATATAGAATGGAAATCCAGCCCCACGTTCACGAACGCCTCTAACGTGGTGCCGATCGAAAGAGACGGAAAGGAAATCCTGTTTATCGGCGTTTCCGGCATGAAGGGAAGGGGCAACTCTCCGGTGGAGATCGGCACTATCGAGTACGCTGTTGCGGGGCATGGCAGTCCGAGCGGGAGGATTGGAGCGTCCCCGATCGATGAATGGGAGTTCACCATCGCATTCGGTGAAGTTTTAGACATGGAAGGGAAAATAAGGGAAATAGCTGGTGTCGAGCACGAAACGGAAACACCGGTGTACAGTGACTATCTGGGCAACAATTATCCAAATCCGTTCAATCCGACCACAACGATCCTTTTCTCGCTTGCAGCCGAGTCGCGTGTTGACCTGTCCATTTATAATGTCAACGGGCAGCGCGTGCGTACACTCACTAACGGCATCAAACACTGCGGCGTGCACAGGATCGAGTGGGACGGCACAGATGACGAAGGCAGGCACGTTGCCAGCGGTGTCTACTTTTACCAGATCAAGACAGACCGCTTTACCGGTTCCAAGAAGCTCATCGTCCTTCGGTAAAGCGTGAAGATTGGCGCGAGCCCCGTGCAGCCGCGTTGGTGTAACTTTCTTTCTGTAAATTCCGGTAGCCGCGGCTGATTTTAAGTTGAAAGCGGCGGGTCACATCCGTTTTTCTTGTTGAAGACGCAAACCTTTAACAAGGAGGCGAGACATGGCCCACCGCAGTGAGGATACTAAGCCCAGATCCACGGGTAACGGCTTGATTTTATCTGGATTAAAGCAACATTG
>CBFCXB010000169.1:0-6067 GCA_965601905.1 uncultured bacterium
GGGCGCCTTGCGGGGCATGTCGAGCCTCCTCAGAATCGTCTGTTCAGACGGAAAGATACGCTCGAGCTCGGGTAGTTCGTCTATGCGGCGCATGCTCTCCATCAACATGCCTTCGACCTTTATCGAGGCGAAGGAGGTGACCCCCTGGAGCACATGATTTCCAGTTATGAACTTGTAGTAGCTCTTCGGCCAGGCCAGCACTTCCTGTATCGACTCCTGGATCTGCTCGACGAATATCATGGAGAGTTCATCCGGCGTGAAGTACTTCTCCGAGATGAGTATGTCGGTCAGATCGAGTTTGGTTTCCGCTTGAATCCGCTGAAGGTTGCTCATCTCGGCGCCGCTGATGAACCCGTATCTGAACATATAGTCCTTCAGCGGGTCGTGGGCGAAGCTTCGCCGGTCCCTCGTCGAGATGATCCTGCCGTCCTTGAAGAAGATGGCCATGTTCTGATCTCCGGTCACCGACAGCAGTCCCGATTTCTTCTGAAGCGCGATAAGCTGGAGAATCTCACTCAATCCAAAATCTTTTGCATTACCCTCGAGAGCCATCCGGGGTCCTTTCTAGAGGTCGATGAACGATCCCATCGGTTCCGCCGTTTCGTTGGGCGCCGGTGGCGGTGGTCCCGGCCCGGGGGATTTCTCGTCCACCGGCTTCTTCAGCTCGGTTTCCCGGTCCTTCGTTTCGATCCACAGCTCGGGCGGAAGGATGCGGTAGTTGCGCGGTTTCTGGGTTTTCTTCGCCTTCAATGAGAGGAGAAATCCTATCGAGAGAACGACGAGCGGCGCCACCGTCTTCCACAACGGATAGGAGACCGTAAGGGAGCGATAGTCCTTGTAGTAGAATCCGCGCCATGCGAGGAAGAGCAGCGCGCCTAAATTGACGAGGATAAGCATGAATCCGGTGGATAACTGCCCGTGGTACACGTACGATGCACCGGGCCAGAACATGCTTCGCCAGGTGATCGCACTCCGGTTCGCCCGCGCCCACATCTTCTGGCGTCGATGGCGCAGGAGCGCTTCCATCACCTTCACGCTGGACAACCCGCTTATGACGCGTGAGCAGTTGTTGCAGAGTTGCAAGCCGGTCTCGGTGTCGGCGCAACGGTCGCAGGTCGCCGAACCGCAGTTGTCGCAGCGGAACACCTTCCATGCACGTGGAGTCCTCCTGCCGATAGTGATCGCCGCGGCGACACTCGCCACAAGCAGGATCCAGAGCCGTTCAAATGGAAAGAGCAGATAGGGCTGCATTGCTTCGCCGAGATAGATACCGGTGCGGGCCGTTCCCTCGCGGAATGCGAGCGACCACAGGGCGGCATTGTCAAATCCTCCCTCGTAGACGGCGATGTTCATCATGCGGGATGACATGTTCGCTGCATCATAGCGTTCGGTGCCCAGCTTGCTCGCCCGCTCGAGCGCGGCGCTCGACTTCGAGAAAAGCATCTTCTTGATGTATGTCTGCCCGATATTGTGATACGCCAGTGCGTTCGTCGAATCGAGAGCAACGACGTTCTGGTAGCCGGCAAGCGCCTTGTCGTATTCGCCCTCCATGAAGTAGACGTTGCCGAGAGCGAGGTAGGCCGGCGCGAAGTCGTTCCGTGCGGAAACCGAGCCGAGGAGATGATGTTTCGCGCCGCTGTAGTCGCGAAACCGGTACAGAAGCGTACCGAGTGCGAATTCACGTTCGGCCCGGTACGCCGGGTCGTCTATTCCGGCGATTTTCTCGAGCAGTGGCTCATCCGTTGCCCGCTCATTGATGAGCGCGAGCCGGTGCGTGATGCTGCCCGGATCGAGGGCGGGGATGAATGCATTGCTGTATCGGGCAAGGAGGGAGCTCGCGGCGACGATAATCGCCAGTGCCAGTATCAGCGCCCTTTCCCTTCGTCCCACGCACGACCACACGACCACGAAGAGTATCGCGATGTAGAGGGCGATGCCGAGCCGCATGGCGGCGAGGGAGATGAGGACGACAATACTCACCCAGCCCGCCGGCGCTATGGAGAATCGTCCCGCGTACCGTTCGCGCAGCCAGTGATCGATCAACGGCCAGTGCTTGATCGCCAGCACGACGAGTACGACGAAGAGTGTACACAGCATGCCGGCGACGAGGAGCAATGATGCGTTGGCGGCGATGATCGATTGGTGGTAGAAGCTTTTCGAGACGCGTGAGAATCCCTCCACGATGTGAAACAGGAAGTCCGTTTCTCCATGAAGCAGCTCGATTCGCGCCAGCGTGAAGAGTGGATCGGGATAATCCCCGGCGAGGCTCGCCGCCAGCAACAGTCGCTCCCGGGCCGCGCGCCATTTT
The DNA here is from genome assembly GCA_965601905.1 of uncultured bacterium. Lineage (GTDB taxonomy): Bacteria > Krumholzibacteriota > Krumholzibacteriia > Krumholzibacteriales > Krumholzibacteriaceae > DATKWS01. Next base: position 2,309 of record CBFCXB010000169.1, read on the forward strand.
CCACCGTCCAGGAGCTCCAGCGCTTCACGGTACAGCACGCGCGAGGGAACCTCGAGCACCGGGGCCCCCCGGGCGATTTCGAGCGAGGCGTACCGGTGAAGGTTGGGATCCTCTATAGATTCGAGGGTATGGGAGAACGTGGATGTGCAAATTGCAACGATGACGCACAGAGAGAGGAACAGACAAATTTTCACGCGGTTCATGTTTATCCGTAACGTTAAATCTTTCAATGTATTCAATCGGCTCACGAACTCACCGACCACTGATTTCTTACGTTTCAAGGGGATTCGGCAAAAATCGTGCCGCCGCCCCGATTTGTCACGATGGCGGTATTGGATAGTCATTTCAGTATTTACAATGGGTCGCCGGGTGTTACATACTAGGAAAAAGAGGATGCCATGATGTGAAACTCCGATGGGGCATACGAGGGAGTTCGAAATGCAGCGTACTGAGATAGAATCGATCGGCTCGCACGTGGGCGGCGAGGTGCGGATCGCGGGATGGGTATACACCAAACGATCCAGCGGAAAGATACAGTTCATCATCGTCAGGGACGGTACGGGGATCATTCAGTGTATCATCGATCTCTCGGCCGCGGGACAGGAGATCTTCGATCGCGCCGGCCGGCTCACGCAGGAATCGTCGATCGAGATTTCCGGCATCGTCCATGAGGATGCTCGTGCCCCCGGAGGTTTCGAGCTGCACGTGACCGGCCTCACGGTGATACAGATAGCCGAGAACTATCCCATCACCCCGAAGGAGCACAGTGCGCCGTTTCTGCTCGATCATCGCCACCTCTGGCTGCGGAGTTCCCGCCAGCATGCGATACTCCGCATCAGGGCCGGGCTGATGCGTTTCATCCGTGAGTTCTTCGATAACCGGGGATTCGTATGCTGCGACACGCCGATCTTCACGCCGAGCGCGTGCGAGGGTACGACGACGCTGTTCGAGACCGACTACTTCGGCGACAGGGCGTACCTTACGCAGAGCGGGCAGCTCTACAACGAGGCGACGGCCGCCGCCTTCAGGAAGGTCTACTGCTTCGGGCCGACCTTCAGGGCGGAGAAGTCGAAGACGCGGCGTCACCTGATAGAGTTCTGGATGGTCGAGCCCGAGGTCGCCTTCGCCGAGCTTGATGATATCATGCGGCTGGCCGAGGATTTCGTGGTCGAGATCGTGGGGCGTACGCTCGATCGTTACCGCTCCATACTCGTTGACACGCTCGAGCGCGATGTCTCTCCTCTCGAGCGGGTCAAATCTCCCTTTCCCCGTATCTCGTACGATGAAGCAGCCGAGATGCTCCGATCGAAGGGGATCGATTTCCAGTACGGGAGCGACTTCGGGGGCGAGGACGAGACACTGCTCGCCGGCGGCTTCGACCGCCCGGTATTCGTACACCGTTTTCCGGCCGCTACGAAGGCGTTCTACATGGAACCCGATCCGGATAACTCGGATCTCAGTCTCTCCGTCGATCTGCTCGCACCCGAGGGGTATGGCGAGATCATCGGCGGCGGACAGCGGATACACGATCTCGCGCTCCTCCGGCGGAGGCTCGAAGAGCACGACCTGCCCCGCAAGGCGTTCGAGTGGTACCTCGATCTGCGCCGCTACGGCACGTGTCCGCATTCCGGTTTCGGACTCGGCGTCGAGCGCACGTTGGCTTATATATGCGGCATCAAGCACGTGCGGGAGACGATCCCGTTCCCGCGTCTCTTGAACAGGCTGACGCCGTAACGGCCGTCCCCTCCCGCCGAGTGCCGCCCCTGTAAGGATGATTGTCTCATGTCCATCAGCGAATCCTTGACGGGGGCTGATAATTTCTCTATGCTTTTCAACAAGTTAGCTATCTCCAACAGGTGAATCGAATGACGTACGCGATAGAGACTATCGACCTGACTAAGCGCTATCCCAGTGCCAAGGGGTACCGGGATCTGGCGCGGCGCCCCTTCGGCCGCCGCTACGTTACGGCCCTCGAGGATGTCAGTATTCAGGTGAAGCGGGGCGAATTCTTCGGTCTCCTGGGACCGAACGGTGCGGGGAAAACGACGCTCATCAAGATCCTCTGCAACCTCGTTCTTCCCACCGAGGGCAAGGCCTTCGTGAACGGATACAATGTTGCACGGGAAGGGAAGAAGGTGCGGCGTGAGATCGGGTATGTCGTGAGCGAGGAACGGAGTTTCTACTGGCGTCTCAGTGGAAGGCAGAATCTGTTCTTCTTTACCAGGCTGAACAACTTCTACGGGGCCGAAGCGAAGCGGAGGATCGATCAGATCCTCGCGCTGATGGATCTCGAGGAAGAGGCGGACAAACAATTCAAGGATTACTCGACCGGTATCCGTCAGCGCCTCGCGATCGCCCGGGCGCTCATTATCAATCCAGAAATCCTCTTCATGGACGAACCGACGAAGAGTCTCGATCCGTCCGCCGCTCGACATTTAAAGGATTTCATCAGGGAGACGATCGTCGGCGAGATGCGTAAGACGGTCCTCTTTGCCACGCACAACCTGCACGAGGCGGCCGAGCTCGCCGACCGCATCGCCATCATCGACAAGGCGCATGTGAAGGCCCGCGGCACCCTTGGGGAGATCAGGAAAAACATCAAGAGGGGGTACACGTACCGGATACGGATCGAAGAGGGCGGGGACAACCTCCTGGACGGGATCGCATCCCTCGGCGGGGTGCTGCAAGCGGCGTACCGTGCCGGCGCCCCGGGTCCGGGCGGGATGGAGCTGGAGGTCGAGCTGCGGGATCGTGATGGGCTCATATCGGAGATCGTCGAGCGTATCGTGCGCTCGGGAGGACGGGTCATGGAATGCGTGCACGAGGAGCTGTCGCTCAACGAGATCTTCACGAGGATAACGGGAGGCGGGGAGTAGCCGTGTTTATAAGCAAGCCGCTCGCATTCATCCGGCGTGACTTCAACATCCAGGTGAGCTACCGCTTCGCATTTTTTTTACAGAGCCTCGCCGTGATTCTCCCGACCGTAACCTTCTTCTTCATGTCGAAGCTGTTCGGGGAACTCGTCGCGCCGAAACTCGCGAAGTACGGCGGTGACTACTTCTCGTTCGTGCTGATCGGCTTCGCCTTTTCCAATTACCTCCAGGTGTCGATACAGGGGCTCACCCGCAGCATCCGCGAGGGGCAGATGATGGGAACGCTCGAGGCGCTTCTCGTGACGCAGACCGAGATACCGACGATCATCCTCTCGTCCTCGCTCTACAGCTTTCTCTGGACCTCCCTCAGGATCGTGGTGTTTCTCGTCCTCGGCGTCTTCGTGTTCGGGATCGATATATCCAGCGCCAATTACGGCGCGGCGCTCGTTATCATGCTGCTGACGATCACCTCGTTCAGCAGCCTGGGAATCCTATCGGCAAGCTTCATCATGATCTTCAAGCGCGGCGATCCGATCGCATGGATATTCACGAGCGCCTCGTGGCTTCTGGGCGGCGTCTACTATCCGATCACCGTGCTCCCCGACTGGCTTCAGCACTTCTCCTACATGCTCCCGATCACCTACTCGCTCGAGGGGATGCGGCTGGCGCTCTTACGGGGATACTCGTTCGGGGCGCTCGCCCGGAATATCTACGCGTTAATCATATTCACCGTCGTCATGCTCCCGATCAGCGTCCTGATCTTCCGCTACGCCGTCCGCCGTGCCAAGATGGACGGAAGCCTCGCGCAGTACTGATTTTCCCGCGAAATCCTCGGACGGGGCGGCTTCGCGCGATTCCTTCGCTGTTGACCTCGCTATTTCTATTT
>CBFCXB010000170.1:0-6062 GCA_965601905.1 uncultured bacterium
GGTTCGGCTACCTGTACTACCGCATTCTGTACGCCTCCCCCCTGATGTGTCTGCTCGTCATCGGACTCGCCGGCCTCTTTCGGGTTGCGTTCGTACCGAAGCCCAAAAGCGGCGCGACGGAGCATTCCGGACGCTTCACCGCGTCCGCCGGTGCGGTGCGCGGCGTGGCCGCCCGGTGGGGAAAGCCCGGCGCCCGTGACGTATCGCGACGGGACCGGGCGGCGATTCTGGCGACCAGCCTGGTGCGGCGTATCGTCGCCGTGGCCGCAATAGCGGTGTTTATCCTGTTTCCGCTCCGTTTCGCCCTTCGATCCTTCGCCGGATCGGCGCGGCAGATTCTCGCGGGAGCGGAAACATCGGACGGCAGGTACGGGACCCTGCGAGAACTGCTCGCTCGGGAAATACCTCCCCATTCGGTCATCGTCTCCGATCCCCGGACGAGCTATGTCGTATCGGCGTATACCGATCACTTCGTGGTGGTGACGCTCGGCCAGCACTGCTCCCCGGCCGATACCGCCGCGTTGACCCGTTCGAGGGAGATCCGTGATCTGATGAGTCCCGCCGTGCCCCTGTCGGACAGCGTTGAATGGCTGCGGACGGTGCAGGCCGACTTCATTCTCGTCGACACCCGTCTCCAGGCCGGGGCGGATTTCTTTGGCGCCGTGATGCCGGAAGCGCTCCCCCGGACCGCCCAGAAATTCCGCTCGTGTCCCGCGGTGCTGCGGCCGGTTGCGGAGTCGGATGGATTCTGTCTCTTCGAGCTCGAAGAACCGATCTCGAGCGATCAGAGCGGAGCGGCGTGTACGGAGCGGCTCGCGGGAACGCTCCCGTGCCGGTATACGGGCGCACCACCGGCGGGGATTGGCGAAGATAGAGGCGCAGGGGCCGGGATCGTCGTGGAACACGTTTACCTGCACCGGAAGGTGTATGCGGCGGGGGACACGATCAACGGATCGCTGTGCTGGCGGGTCGCGGGGCGTGTTGCGTTCGGGCTGCCCTTTGAATGGACGATCCGCCTCGATACGGACTTTCCGCGGGGGCCTTTTTTCCGTGAATGGTACGGTAAGCTCTACCGTCGCCGTATCGAGAGGCAGGCCGGCATCCTGTACCGATTGACGCGTACATTCAGGGTGGAGAGCGGTGTGACGCACCCCGATATGTGGGGAGTGGGGGATGCCGTGCGCCAGGATTTTTCGATAATCCTCCCGCGTGAGATGGCGCCCGGCCCCTACCGGGTCAAGGTTGCATTCGGCCGGGCCGCGTACCTTCCGAACAGGACGATCCGCGATTACTTCACCAATGATGATTCACTGGACGGCACGGTGGCCGCGGAGATAACGGTCGTGATGCCGCATGCGCTGACGCCGTCACCGGCCGGTATGGGTACGGAGGCGCTCCACGCGGACACGAGTGATGAATGAACCGGATCGCAGAGAGCGGTATCGCATCGCCTACTTCTCGGACGCACCGTATGCGGGAGGCGCCGAGAAGTACCTCGCCCTTCTCGCCTCGCATATCGACCGGGGGCGGTTTCAACCCGTCGCGATCATCAATCGCAATCCCGTGCTCGATCCGCTTCGGCGCTTGATGGAACGTGCCGATGTTCCGGTCCATGACGTTTCGCTGCGGCTTCCCTATACGCTCCGGGGAATCGGCGCATACATCTCCCTTCTCAGGCGCCTGCGCCCCGCCCTGCTCCATCTGAACCTGCCGGGTCCGTTCGATGCGCAGTTCAGCCTCGTCGCTCCGCTGGCGCGGTTCGCCGGCGTCAGGCGGATCGTGTCGACCGAGCATCTGGCGATGGTGCCCACCTTTCCCAAGGGACGGATGCTGAAGGGCTTCGGTACACGCTGGATCGACAGGGTCATCACCGTCAGCGAGGACAATCGTGCCCACCTCGATCGCATACACCACGTGCCGCCGGGAAAGATCCGTGTCGCGCATATCGGTATCCCCGAGCCGGACGTAGGTGAGATGACCGATCTCAGGATGGAACTGGGCCTGCCGCGCGAGACGGTATTGCTCGTCATTGTCGGTTCGCTCGAGGCCCGCAAGGGGCACGATACGGCCTTCGAGGCACTCGCTCATCTCCCCGAGCGGGTCCATCTCGCCGTGGCCGGTAAAGGGGAGCTCCGCCGTCGGTACGGGCAAATGGTCTCGGCGCGCGGTATCGGGGGACGGGTCCATTTTCTCGGGGCGCGCGACGACATACCGGGTATTCTGCGTACCGTCGACATCATGGTGCATCCCTCGCGAGTGGATGCCACGCCGTACGTCATCATCGAGGCGCTCGCGGCGGGTCTTCCCGTGGTGGCCAGCGGTATCTACGGTATTCCCGAGCTCGTCGAGGACGGGATATCCGGCGTTCTCGTGTCGCCCGATGATCCCGCATCTCTTGAGCGCGCCGTGGCGTCGCTCGTCGACGACTCGGAACGCCGGCGCCGTATCGGGTCGGCGGCTCGGGCCCGGTTCGAGGACCGATTCACCATCCAGGCGCATGTGCGAAAGACGGTTGCAGTCTACGATGAGCTCATCGATGACAGGGACGGTGCCGGGTGAATATTCTCATTGCACTCTCGTACGCACCGTTCCCCGTGAGGAGAGGAACCGACCGCCTCGTGGAGAACCTGATAGATGGACTCGCCGCCCGTCACAACGTCTTCCTCGCGACGATGTATCTCGACAGGGAGACGGCCGAGCGCATGGGACGGGTCGAGCGGGAAAACGTCTCGGTCAGGAGCATCCTGGCGCCGAACAAACGGAGCAGCGCGCACCGGCTCTATTACAAGGCGAAAAACATCTTACGGTCCGCCGTGATGGGGATCCCACCGAACGTGCTGTATGCCGTACCGTCATCCTATCTCGATCTCATCGAGCGGACGGTTTGCGATGAGCGGATCGATCTCGTTCTCGCATTCTACTGGCACTTCTTCGACCTCCCCGAGCGCCTCCCCGGCGTGCCGGTTGCGCTGGCGACGCAGGACCTCGATTATCTCGTTCATCCCGGGCGCCTGAAACGCATACGTTCGCCGCTGCGGCGCCTGGCGGCCGGTGTCGATTCCCGCATGCGGGAGCGGGTCGAGTGGAAGGCCTACCGGCGGTACGACATTATACTCACCGTTACCGACGCCGACAGGGAACTCCTGCGGCGCGAGCGGGAGTTATCCGGAAAGACCATTTTGACCCTGCCGCTGGCGATCGATCTCAGCGGCTTCGATCCGGCCCGGTTCGAGCGTCGGGCGGACAGGATCCTCATGTTCGGCGCGTTCGATTCCGATTTCAACAGGGACGCCCTCCTCTTTCTGCTGCACGATGTCTTTCCGCTGGTGATGAGGCGCAGGCCCGGAGTCGAGCTGGAAATCGTCGGTCAGGGTGCCGCGCCGTTGCTCGGGGGAATTACGTACCGGAATGTCCGGTACGTCGGCGTGGTCGACGATATCAGGCCCCATCTCGGTGAATGCTCCCTGATGGTGCTCCCACTGCGCTTCGGCGGTGGCGTGAGGATTCGCATGATGGAGGCGGCCGCGATGGCCACCCCCGTCGTGAGCACGCCGCAGGGCGTTGCGGGGATGCGGCTCGTTGCCGGGAGGGATTATCTCGAGGCGAAGCGGCCGGAAGGGATGGCTGAGGCGATTGTGCGTCTTCTCGAGGATTCCGCAGCGGCCGAAGCGATAGGGAGCAGTGCGCGGCGCTGGGCCGAGCGGCACTGCTCGATGGCCAACTACTCCGATCGCCTCGATGCGCTCATCGCCGAGGTGGAGAGGAGTTTCTCGAAGAGCCGGATGTAATCATCGCCGCGATCTGTGATGTCGTGATGTTCACGCACGTACCGGTGCGCCCGCCGGGACATTTCCGAACGGGAAGCGGGATCTTTACACAGCGATCGGACCGCATCGACGAGGCCCTCGAAACTGTCGGCGGCCGCGCCGATACGGTTTCGCCTGATGATCCCGTCGGGATCGATTTCCATGGTCAGCGTCGGCACGCCCGCCACCCAGGAGTGCAGGTAGGTGTTGGGGAATCCTTCGAGGTCCGATGTGTTGACGAACGCCCACGCGCGCCGGTAGTAGCGGTCGATCTCGCCCGGTGGTACGAAGCCGACATGCGTGAGATTCGGTATCGCTTGGGCCGCGCGCGCGATATTCTCGAAATACTGTGAATCATCGCCCTCGCCGCCGATCATCGTGAAACGGGCTCCGGGAATACGCCGTGCCAGTTCGAGGAACAGATCAGGACGCTTGCGCCGCCGGAAGCTGCCGACCCAGAGGAATTCACAGGGGGATTTATCGCCCGGGGTGAACGATGCCGCATCGAGCGGCGCCTCTCGGCCGGAAGGTCCGTCCCGTCGACCGGCCGCGGGTGCGTGTTCCTCTGCGTCCCCTTCTCCCGCGGGGGGGATCACGATACCGTTTCGAATCAGGACCGGATCGATATTGAAATGCCGCCTGACGAGCCGCTGCTGCCTCTCGGTCTGGGCAATAATGGCGTCGGCGCTGCGAACCCCGTACCGGTAGAGGCTGGTGATGGGGAAGGCGAGGCGCTTCTCGCAATCGGCGTAGCAGTTGTAGTCGATTCCTATCGAGAAGGTGAAACGCTTGCCGAGCCTGCGGGCGAAATAGGCGAGCTGTCCGGTGTAGAAGGACGTCGATCGCTGGTTGTAGATATCGGCGTCTGCGATCCGCATTGCGTGCCATATGGCGCGCATGTCGGGGATGAACCGCAGCTTCCTGTTCCCCGTGAACGGTTGAAACGATTTTATCAGGGTGATTCCCTCAATCAGCTCGACGTCGGCCTGGCCGTAGTCCCCCACGATGAACGAGACATCGATTCCCCGCTGCATCATGTGCCGACCGATAAGCACCTGCTGCATTTCGGCCCCCCCGGCCCAGGTATGGCTGTCCGGATTGAAGTAGCTGTACGCCGTCGGTGAAAAGAAGCATACCTTCATAACCGTTCTCCATGCTCCATTCAGTACCTCGGCCGGTGGGTTTCGACGCGCGCCGCCGGCAACTTCGCGGACCCCTGTCACATGATATTCAGCGACTTGGACTTTGCACTCTTCGGTATATACTCGCTCACATGGGGGAAATTATCGAGCTTCTTCGCGATCGCCGCGTCGAGAAACAAGTTTACCCACCAGTAGATGTCCTGGCGGCGTATCGACTGACGGAGCCTTTTCATCCTGTACTTCTGCTCTTTCTCGCCCATCGTGTACGCACGGTACAGCGCGTCGGAGACCTCTTCGATATTGTAGGGATTGACCGTGACCGCCCACCGGTGGAGCTGGGCGGCCGAACCGGCGAATTCACTGAGAATCAGCACGCCCTTCTCCTCGATGCTCGCCGCGCAGTACTCCTTGGCGACGATGTTCATGCCGTCTTTGAGCGGCGTGATCAGCGCGATCTCGGCGGTGCGGTAGTAGGCGAGGAGCTCTGTCGTGCTCAAGGACCGGTAGATGTAGTGGATCGGCACCCAACCGGATCTCGTAAACTCGCCGTTCACCTCGCTCACCATCCGGTCGATCTTGATCTTGAGATCCCGGTACATCGGAATGCTGCGGCGGCTGGGAACCACGACCTGCACGAGCGTCAACTTGCGGTGCAGTTCCGGATGGCGGGCCAGAAGCATTCGGAAGGCCTTCAGCCGGTAGGGTATACCCTTGGTGTAATCGAGCCGGTCTATGCCGAGGATGATTTTAACCTTCGGTAGATCCTCGTGTATGAACCAAGCGGCGTCGGCGACCTCTTTGGATTCGGCCATCGAACGGAACGCGCCGTAATCGATGCTGATGGGAAAGGCGCCGGTCCGTATCTCGCGGCCGCGGATCTGAATCGTGACAACCTGTCCCTTTCCGAGCACCCTGACGCCTCCGATGATGGCTCTGAGGCAGTGCAGGAAATTTCTCCTGTCGCGCATCGTCTGGAATCCGATGATGTCGTACTCGATCAGTGCTTGAAGGATCTCGAAACGCCACGGCAGCTTGAGGAAGATATCCATCGGCGGGAACGGAATGTGCAGGAAGAAACCGGTCTTCGAGGCGATCTTCATCGCGCGGAGCTCCT
>CBFCXB010000171.1:0-6040 GCA_965601905.1 uncultured bacterium
AAGTGCAGTCCAGGCGGACCCCAGTTTTACTCCAGCACTAGCTTGGCTCGCTACGCTTCATCTCGATAGCGAAGTGTTCGGATTTGACTCGATCAAGGATGCGAAACAACGCGGGATCGAGTACGCCGAGCGGAAGGTGAGAGAATATACCGACCGGGCGCTCTCCTGCCTCAGCGGCTACGGAGACACCCTGTACAAGCGGTCACTGGTGAGGCTTGCCGAGTTCATCGTCAATCGCGATTATTGATCACTCACCAAAAAACGCGCTCCAGTCCCGCTACTTCTTTCCCTCGATCGCCTTGAGCGATTCCTGTGCAGGCCTGAAATCAGGCTCCAGCTCGAGGCTTTTCTCGTAGCAGCGAACCGCCTTCTTCGTCTTGCCGAGCTGCTCGTACGCGATCCCCTTGCGCCACCAGGCGGCCGCGGCCGACGGCCGTGTATTCTCATCGGCCAGATCTATATACCGGCCGAGCTCCGCGATAGCCGTTTCCTGATCGAACTCCCCGATGATCTTGGTGCGTGCCGATTGGTACAACGAGGGGAGGTGGGGCTTGTCCCCCTCGATATTCTTCCCGAAATATTCCAGCGCCTTCTCGTAATTCTCCTCCGCCATCTCGTAGTACATGCCGCGGCGGTATTGCGCGTCGGCGGCTGTCGCCAGCGAGTACGGCAGGTCGAACAGCGCCGCCTCGATCTTGGCGGCGAGCGCGCCCGCCGGATCGCCGTCGTAATTCGCCAGCACGATGATTGTATATCCCTTTTCAGGGTACCGTCTGAAGGCGCTGTTGAATCCCGGCAATCCGCCGTTGTGCCGGATGACCGTGGTCCCCTTGAGAGGTGCGACCTCCCACCCGTACGCGTAGGGCTTGCTCGGCTCGACGGGAGTCCACATGATCTCCTTGTATTCCTCCGTGATGAGCTCCTCGCCGTAGAGGGCCTGGTCGTACTTCAGCATGTCGGTCACGGTCGATCTGAGACCGCCGTCCGAGAAGGCCGGCATCTCGTGCAGGACCTCCGAGCGGTACCCCTCTCCGGTGCGGCTGTAGCCGATCGCCCGGTTCGGAACGATGTCCTCGGGGTAGACGATGCCCGATTCATTCATGCCGATGGGCTCGAGAATGCGTTCCCCGAGGTAATCCTTGTACTGCATCCCCGTCACCTTCTCGATGACTGCACCGAGGACGACCATCCCCGAGTTGGAATAGCTGAAGCGCTCTCCCGGCTCGAACAGCAGGTCCTGGTCGTATATCAGTTCGAGGGCGTCGTCGATCGACCGGAGCCGGTGCGTGCGGGCGTCGTATTCCTCGTGCGCCATGTAGTTGGCGAGACCGGACGAATGATTGAGGAGATGCCTGATCAGGATCCTGTCCTTTTCCCAGTGCGGGAAATCGGGCAGGTATTTGCCCAGCGGGTCTTCCAGGCCGATCTTTCCTTCCTGGACGAGCTGCATGATGAGGGTTGCGGTGAATGTCTTGCCGATCGAGCCGATGTTGTACCGCGTCTCGAGCTTGTTTGGAAGCATATGGTCGCGGTCCGCGTATCCGAACGCCCCCGAGTACACGATCTCCCCGCGCTCCGCGACGAGCACGGTTCCGGAGAAGAGATCGTGTTCGACCTCCGCCCGAACGATCTCGTCGATCTTTTCCTTCAACGGCTGCTCCGCAGCCGCGCCCGCCGCGATACCCGCCATGGCAAGCGTGACAAGGCAGAGTGAGAGAACGGCGGCTCGCCAGGGCCATTTGCTCGGTGAATTCATCATGTGCCCCCTTTTTTGTAAAGTCGATCGTGCTCCGTAATGATCCGGCACGTTCGGGAATCATATCTATGTATGAATACACTGGAAAGAAAATTCCAACAAAGTTCGCAAATCCGAGTGTTCGATCCGCTTCGGCCGTCGCGGGTGCTGAACATATTTGTGATTGAAGCCGAAGTGCATATGTGATATAACGTTATTCCGATGTATAGGAGGTGGCGGGAATGTCCGCGGAAAAAACCGGCACATCGCGCGCCTGGATGATCGAGACGGTTCTGGTCGTGTCGGTGATCTATTTTTACGTTTTCACGGAGTGGCTGTTCTTCGTCACCAAGCCGTCCTTCATGTCTACATTGAGCCTGACCGGCCGGTTGAGGGTGCTGTGGGCCGTGCCGGCGCCGTTTGTCGCGGCGGGTATCGCACTGGCCGCGCTATGCTGGATTCTCACCAGGCTTTTCAAAAACCGCCCGTTTGGCACGGTATGCTCTGTGATCGTCAGAATCGTTTCCGCGATCGTCCTGGCCGCGGCGTTTTTTCTCCTGATAGACAACTTCACGTATACGCTGTTCGGTTTCGGCGTGAGAACGGCCGCACCCCCCTCTGCCCTGGTATACGTGCTCGTGCTGGCTGCCCTCGGCGTATTCTCGTTCCGGCTTCTCGGGACGATCAAGAAATCGCTGCTGCGGCCCACCGGATACCGCTGCGCCGTTTTCATCACCCCGGTCATGCTGGTGCTGTCCGCCCTGGCGGCCCTGATCTCGTCCCGTTCGGGTGGACCCCTCGCTACCGGCGGGGGCACGGGCGCCGCGCAGCTGAAGGGCCGGCCGTTCATCTTTATGATCTCGACCGACGCGCTGAATGCGGCACACATGTCCGTCTACGGGTATCATCGAAAAACAACGCCCTTCATCGACCAGCTGGCCGGTAGAGCCCTGGTCTGTGAGAACTGCTTCACCAATGCGGGCACATCCGGAGCGTCAATCGCCTCGATGCTCACCGGGAAGCTTCCCACCGAGACCAAACTGATCTATCCGCCCGAGATTCTCAAGGGGGAGGATGCGTATCAGCACCTTCCCGGAATATTGCGCGGACTCGGATACCGCAACATCGATATCAGCATCCGCCACCACGCCGATCCGGAGGATCTGAATCTGCGCAATTCGTTTCATTGGGCGAACTTCAGGGAAATCGCGGATGTGGAAGAGTCGGGGCCCTTCGCATCCTTCCTGGGCCAGGAGTCCTCCTATTTCATGCGTTCGATGAAGGATCGCATCACGGATCGGCTTCTGCATGTGGCCGGCCGGCGTGCGATGGAGGATCCTCTGGGCGAGGTGGTCAGGCCCGACAGAAGGAGATTCGGCAGGGACGAGGAGCGCATCATGAGCCTGTTCTCCCACGTGCGAAGCGCGTCCTCCACGCTCTTCGTGCATATGCATCTGCTCGGGACCCACGGACCGATGTTCAAGACGGCGCGCCGGGTGTTTTCGAGAGGGAAGGTGCAGCGCGAGCATTGGGAAACGGATTTCTACGATGATGCGATTCTAACATTCGACAACTACGTTAAGACGATCGTGCAGGGCCTCAAAAAGAGGCGGTTGCTGCGGAGATCCGTGATCGTGATTTTCTCGGATCACGGCCAGAATTTCACCGTGACGGAGCGGCTCCCCTTGATAATCTTGTTCCCGAACGGCGAGCACGGCGGGCGAATCGCGGCGAATGTTCAGAATCTCGATATTGCACCGACCGTACTGGATTATCTGGGCGTCGAGAAGCCCGGCTGGATGGATGGGCTGTCGCTGATCTCCTCCGAATTGGAGCCGGACCGGCTCATCTTCACCGCCGATCCGAGACACAGGATCGTTCCCGACGGCAAAGGCCAGAAGGTGGCGGATCGCGGGATACCGAAACCGCCGTTCTATGAACTCCAGGCGATGGGTGTTCATTGCTGCCAGAAGTATTTCGATCTCGATCTCGAGACGTGCGTCCTCACCGTTTCGGACACGCCGGGGCACACCGCGCCCTGCGATGAGGGCGATCTGCCCGATCCGCAGGAGGTCGGACGTCTGATCATCGACCATCTCGACCGTAACGGGTACGACACATCTTCGCTCAAGGAGAACCTTCCCGTGTATGTTTCACACTAGCAGTTATTTCAAGGCAGTCCGGCTTTCCCGGCGGCATGCGGGGGGGGATTAAACGTTGTATTTACGGTATGGTTCTGTTAAAATTATATGATAGGTGTCTCCGGGTGCATTATCGACGAATGCGGAACAATCGGTCCGTGGACCTCGGAGATCGTTTTTTTCAATGGATTCTATCGATTCTTCGTCGATGCCGTGTCGTCGACAGGGGGAATAGCGGTATGCAACGATTACGATTCGCACTTATCTCGTGCGTATGTGCCGCCTGCGCCGTTCTCATGTGTTCCGGTCATGCGCATGCCTACATCGATCCCGGAACGGGAAGTTATATCCTGCAGATCGTTATAGCCGGACTTGTCGGCGCCGCCTTTACACTCAGGCTGTTCTGGAAGAGAATTCAGTTATTTATCGGCAACAGCATCTCGAAAAAATCAAGCCGAAACGAAGACGAGCCTACAGGTAAAGATGGATAACGGGAAGCACGGCGGTTCCTTCCGCGATCCGAACGGATTCATTTTCTATAAAGACGGGTGTCTGTACCGCCAGGTCAACGTGCGGTACCGGGAAGACTACGATATCTTGACCGGGTCGGGTCTGTACGGCGAGCTCGCCGCGGCGGGACTCCTCGTGGAGCACGAGGAGGTAGATACCTCGCTCGCGGCCACCGGTGACGCGTACAGGGTGCTGCGCCCGCGCCCCGTTCCGTTCATCTCGTATCCCCACGAGTGGTGTTTCAGCCAGCTGCGCGATGCGGCCCTGGCGACGCTCGAGATCCAGAAAAGGGCGCTCGCGCATGGGATGTCACTCAAGGATTGCAGTGCGTTCAACGTACAGTTCGACGGCGTTAAACCGGTGTTCATCGACACACTCTCATTCGAGCGGTACCGGGAGGGAGAGCCCTGGGTCGCGTACCGCCAGTTCTGCCAGCACCTTCTCGCACCGCTGGCACTCATGAGTTACACCGACGTCCGCCTCAGCCAGCTCTTCAGGGTATACATCGACGGTGTCCCGCTCGATCTCGCCAGCGCGCTCCTTCCGCTGCGCTCGCGCCTGAAATTCTCGCTCCTTACGCACATCCACCTGCACGCACGCTACCAGCGACGCTACGAGACGGAGACGGAGAGCCCCCGGGGCCGGGGGAAGGTGAGCCGCAACGCGCTCCTCGGTATCGTCGACAGCCTAGAGTCGGCCGTGAAGGGCCTTCACTGGAAAGCCGCCGGAACCGAATGGGCCGAGTATTACGATGACACCAACTACACGCGGGAAGGCCTCGACTGCAAGGCGCGCCTCGTCGGGGAGTTCCTCGAAGGGCTGCCGCCCGGATCGGTGTGGGATCTCGGCGCGAATACGGGGCGGTTCAGCCGGGTGGCGGCCGGGCGCGGTCACTATGTTCTCTCCTTCGATGTTGATCCCGCGGCCGTCGAGCGGAACTACCGCGCGTGCACCGCGAAGGGATCGGGCAACATCCTTCCGCTTCTCATCGATCTCACGAATCCAACCTCCGGCATGGGCTGGGCCTGCGAGGAGCGGATGTCGCTTCTCGATCGGGGTCCCGCCGATACCGCGCTGGCGCTCGCGCTGATTCATCATCTGGCGATATCGAACAATCTCCCCTTCGACCGTATCGCGGCGTTTTTCGGTGAACTGTGCCGCCGCCTGATAGTGGAATTCGTCCCGAAGGACGATTCACAGGTCCGGCGACTCCTCGTGTGCCGTGAGGACATATTCGACGACTACACGCAGGAGCATTTCGAGGATGCATTCACTCGGTTTTTCGAGATCGAGCGCTCCGAGGAGATCGCCGATTCCCTCAGAACACTGTACCTGATGCGCAGAAAGAGCGAGAAATGACGCCGGAAGACTGCGCTGATGCGAGACGCCGCTGGATGGCCCGGACAGCCCTGATCGTATTCGTCTGTTTTTTCTACGTCCTGATGGAGTGGATGTTCTTCTACACAAAACGGTCGTTTCTTTCCGGTCTCGGCTTTTTCGATGCGCTGCGGGTGCTGGTGGCGGCGTCCGTTCCGTTGATGCTGGCCGGCGCCGCCTTGAGCCTGCTGTGCTCGGCTCCGGCCCTCTTCGCCCGGAACCGGATCGTCGGCCGTGTGTGTTCGCATGCGGGACTGGTCATTCCATCGTTGGTGCT
>CBFCXB010000172.1:0-6017 GCA_965601905.1 uncultured bacterium
ATTTCGACGAACGACGTATTCGCCGTGGGAGACGACGGCACGGTGCTCCATTATGACGGCACTGACTGGACCGTGGAGCAATTTGATGCGAATGTCGAGCTCTGGGCCGTGTGGGGAAGCGCGGGAAACGATGTATATGCCGGCGGGATCGTTGACAGCGTATATCACTACGACGGTTCGACCTGGGAAGGTGACGGTCTCGATCCATCGAAATATATTCTTGGAATATGGGGCGCGGCGGCGGACGACATCTTCGGTGTCGGCTGGAACGGATACATCACCCACTACGAAGTGCAGGGCTGGAGCGCAATGCAGAACGGTACGACCAAGCGCCTGTACGGCGTTTGGGGCAGCTCCGGCAATAATGTCTTTGCGGTAGGGAGTGATAGTACGGTTCTCTACTACGACGGCTCTTCGTGGAGCACCGTCTCGAGCGGTACCGGCGGGGACATACGGGCCGTCTGCGGAAGATCGGCGGAGGATGTCTTCGCCGTGGGCGAGAGCGGACTCATTCTCCATTACAACGGTGCCGGGTGGAGCTCGATGCGGAGTGAGACGATATCCGACCTGAACGGTGTCTGGTGCCGTCCGGGCGGCGATGTCTACGCCGTTGGGAACGACGGCACGATACTCGTTTACCGGTGATCGTTTACTCCCGCTCGGTGATCTCCCGCACGACCTCCTCGAGGAGCCGGTTGAACCGCTCGGGATCCTCGAGATGCACGAAGTGCCCCACACCCGGCATGAATTTCACATCGAAGGATTTCGCCAGCTTCTTGTTCCCTTCGACGTTGGTCGGGAACATCTCGGAGTTGATCGCATATATCGGAATCTCTATCTCGCCCGCGGCAGGTGCCGGATCGTAGGCAAGCAGGTTCTTCATCGCTCCGATCCCGACGGCGGGAGGGGCGGCGGCCATATCCTCGACAATTACCTCGATCAGCATCGAATCGGCGCCGGGCGGGAACATGCTGCGCACGAAGCGCCGCGTCACACCCGGGAAATCGGCCTCGAACGCCGCGAGAAACTGAGCGCGCTGTTCCTCGGGGATGGTCCGCCCGAAGTCCTGGTACGTATCGATCCCAACGACGCCGATCACCCGGCCGGCGAGGAGCCGGGCCGCCTCCAGCGCGACGGGGCCGCCCATCGAATGCCCGACGAGGATGACCTCCTCGAGATCGAGCGCCTTCACGACGGAAGCGACGTCTGAGGCGAATGCGCCGAGCGTCCAGTCGTTGCGTTCCAACCCCGATGAGCCGTGCCCGGCGAGGTCGATCGCCACGACGGTGTGCCGCTTCGCGAAATGCGGCACCTGGTTTTTCCAGTAATCACTGTCACAGCACCAGCAGTGCACGAAGGCGAGTGCCGGCGTTCCCTCCCCCCGCACGGTGTAGCCGATCGACACACTGTCGGCCGAGAGGGCGGTGCCGGTTTGCTGTGCTGCGTGTCCCGCCGCGGCGATACAGAGCGCGGTGATTGCGAGAAGAATGAAAAACGGATTCCTAGTCATTGCATGCTCCTTTAATGTCTGTGGCTCGGTTCCAGGGTGCAGCCTCTCCGGGATCGATACCGCGCGGCTTGTTCAATTCGTCCGCCGGTAGTACATCATAGCTGCCACCTTCGCGAGGGCCGTCGCGCACAGGATGATGAAGAGATCCCATCTGATCGTGCGGTGGGTGATGTATGCGTAGAAAAAGAATGCCGCGATCAGCACGACGCCGATGACCATCGCGAAACGCGTCGCCTTGTACCGGTGTATGATAAATCGTTCGTCTGGCATTATGCAGCCTCCTTGGCGGGGCGCATGACCCCGAAGCGATGCATGGTGAAACGCACATCCAGCATTACGTATCCTCCTCGAGCCGGAACATATCATCCGTGGAGCATCCGAAGAACCGGGCGATCCTGAGAGCGAGGGGGAGGCTGGGGATGTAGCGCCCCCGCTCGATCGAATTGATCGTCTGCCGCGAGACGCGCATCGCCCGCGCCAGATCCTCCTGGGTCACCTTCGCCTTTTTCCGGTGCTCGCGGACGCTGTTCTTGATCCTTTCATTCATGGCTGAGCGCGCTCCGTATCAAAGCGAATACGCTCAACGCGAACGATAGGCCGAGGAGCAGCCCCTCGAAAAACGTCACCCACCGCGACCCGTCGGCGAAAAGATGCCCCAGCAGAATCGATACGGTGAGGCACACCATCGCGATCGGGAGCACCATTCGATCATTCTTCAACAACACGGCATTCTCCTTTTCGATGCTGCATTAGCCCTTTCGATCATAAATGACATAACTCTAACAGGTTACGGTGGATGCTGTGCGATCCGGCCCCGCACGCGCCATATAAAAATGTCAAGCTCACTTTACATTTTGAAATATACCAGCCTTAGCAGAAATGTCAAGCTCGCTTTACATTTTTATGAAAATTTTTGGGGGGAGCGCACGGGCATGTAACGTGGTGGCTTATCGAATGATTCGCGATTCGATTATCGATCGTCTGCGGTCCGTGTACCGGTCGCTGTTCCGCTTCATGACGACAACGCCATCCCGGTTCTAGCACGAGCGATGCGTGCCGCGGTTGCGTCGAGGATGTCCCGCAGGTACTCGCATCGCTCCATCGCGTTCTGAAACCGGGCGGAACGCTCTTCACCAGCGCGGTAGACCCCGCAACGCAACCTGCTCCGGAATATGGTACGGGCATTCACGATTCCCATTATGTCCGCTATAAAACTGTTGATCATCAGCCTGGCTCATGGCCTCGATGTCGTTCTTCCTGCGGGACCATCGCGTGCGATCGCCGTAATTGCACACAAGGGTGTCGAGGCGGCCGGTTGAGCCGGCGGTTCGTCTACATTCAATTTTCATGAAACACATCTGGCGTATCCCGCTATCATTCTCTAAAATGGTATCTATGTCGTCGAGGGCGACAGTGCATTTTGTTCGTACGCGACGATCGTGAAAGAATGAAATCTTCTCGATATGCAGTTCCGTGTTTTATACTTCTCGCCGCCGGCTGCGCCAAGGTTCCGATCCTGGGCAAGCTCTTGGATAACGATACGCTTCCTGGGCGTACATCACGTGCCGAGATCATCATCGTCGGCAAGCTGCTATCCGTCAACGAGCGCGCCGTTATCGAGGAGGAAATCCGCCGGGACGGCCCGTATTATAAAAAATATTACACGTACTATGATCTCGGGGAGGTCGCGGTTCTCGAGATTCTGAAGGGATCGTACGGGAAAAAAGAACTATTTATAAAATTTCTCAGTTTCGACCAGACGCAGCCGCCCCAGGAAAAAATCGATTGCAAACATTTCTCTGTTTACGATATCTGGAAGCCCGGAATCTGGCTGATCGATATCGACACGGGCACAGAGCCGCTCTACCTCGTGAGGCGCGGCAATTATCTCCCGTCGAACAGGCGCGATGACGTGAAAATATGTATCGAAGAAAATGAAGGGAAGTAACAACCGGGTCCGCCGGGCGGACACGTCTTGTAAAAAATCTCCTGATACATCCAATCCGTCCCGGTCGTCACTTAGCGTTTTAATTTTTAATATATCTGTGGTACCTTCCTACCGGAATAGCCTTCGTAATTTGGCTGGAGGATTGTCTTTGAAAAGAATCACGGTGTACCTGGCGGTTTGTGCATGCGCGTTGGTTACACAAGCGTGGGCGTTCGAACCGATGTTCGATACACCGCTGTCATGTGAAGTCGGATCATGGCCGTCTTCGGTCTGCGCAGGCTATTTGAACGGGGACGGATACGGCGACCTTGTTGCGGCCAATGACAATTCAGATAACATCTCGGTTCTTCTCGGCAATGGAGACGGCACCTTCGCCGGGGCCGTGCACTACGGCGTCGGCGATAGGCCGGGTTCGATTTGCACTAGTGATCTGAACGGTAAGGGATCGATGGACATCGCGGTGGTGAATCTCGGTTCTTACGGAATGAGCGGAGGCGACGTATCCATTCTTCTCAACAACGGGGACGGCATCTTAGCTATATCATGCCGGATCGCACGCGGGTGGTGCTCGATATCTTCGATACAACGGGCCGGAGGATCGCTCGTCTCGTCGATGCGGTAGAGGTACCGGGATGGCACGAGACGCGATGGGAAGGCCGCAACGAAGCGGGAAACATGGTCGCCAGCGGCGTCTATTTCTACCGGCTTACCGCGGGAAAGAAAAACATTACAAAGAAAATGGTGTTCCTGCGCTGAGTATCGGATTGGTAACGCACGCCGATATTTTTGGAGGCCACGCGGTGTCCGAAAACAGCATAAGAGAATTCACATTCCCCGTCGGATACCATCCGTTCCACAAGGATCAACTCTTCAATTATCAGCTAAATCGCTGGCACTCGCTCGGATATGCCCGGTTCGAGGATATGGAGGAGGCGGGGCAAAGGATCGATACATTCAAGGACTGGAGGGCCGAGATGGTACGGCTGGCGGAGAAAGCTCTCTCCGAGAAGCGGCTCATGAACGCGGCGTTTTATTACCGGGCGGCCGAGTTTTATACATTCCTGGGCGATCCCGATAAGGAGATCTTCTACGATGCATTCACCGACTTGTTCTACAAGGTCTTCGGACAGGACGGGATCGAACGATTCGAGGTGCCCTACAGAGATACATTTCTGCCGGCAATGAAAGTAGGCGCCGCGGGCGGGAGCCCGAAAGGCATCATCGTTATGCACGGGGGCTTCGATTCCTTTATCGAGGAATTTTACTCCTGGATGAGATATTTAGCCAATCACGGCTATGAAGTGATAGCCTTCGAGGGTCCCGGGCAGGGCGCCGTGCGGAAAAAATACGGGCTTGCACTCGATCATGAGTGGGAAAAACCGGCGAAAGCAGTTCTGGATTATTTCAAGCTGGATGATGTGACGTGGCTCGGAATATCGATGGGCGGCTATTTCTGTTTCAGGGCCGCGGCATTCGAGCCGAGAATACGGAGAGTCATAGCCTCGGGCATCGCGTACGATTATATGCAATTCGTAAATGTTGCCGGTCAAATGATTATGAAATTCTTTTTCAACTATCTGAGGAGATTCTCGAATTGGATGACGGTCAAGAAAATGGAAAAAGATGGAATGCATGCTTGGTCGATAGGCAATCTTATGTATATCACAAAGAAACGAACACCGATGGATGCATTCGAAGTCGTGAAACAGCTCAATGCGAAGAATCTTCATTCGGAGATGGTGACGCAGGACGTGTTGATTTTAACGGGCAGGGACGATCACTTCATACCGTTCAAGATGCATGACATGCAGGTCAAAGCATTGACCAATGCCAGATCCGTGACCGCACGGATTTTCACGAAGGAAGACCACGCACAGAATCACTGCCAGATCGGCAATCTAGGTCTTGCGCTCGACGTCATGGTACAATGGCTCGATGCGATGTCATGATCCAAGCGGTCACGCTGCGTGGAGCAACCGGTGAACAATACGGCAACATTAAAACCCTGGAAGGACGAGAACCTCTTCTGCCATGACCTGCCGACCGAGCCGCGCGTGGAGATCGGCACGGTGCTGGTGACGGGAGCGTGCGGCTACATAGGCGGCCGGCTCGTTCCCGAACTTCTTGCGCGGGGTTACCGGGTACGGGTCATGGTCCGGGGGCCGCTCGCCAAGTGCATCTGGTCCGAAACCGAGATGGCGGTTGCCGATGCGCTGGATTACGAGAGCCTGAAACGGGCGCTGAAGGGTGTCAGCGTCGCGTATTACCTCATCCACTCGATGCTGCTCGGCACGAGGAAATTCGCCCGGGCCGATACGCAAGCTGCCAACAACTTCAGGCGGGCCGCCGAAGAGATGAACGTCGGGCGGATCATTTACCTCGGCGGTCTCGGCGATGTGAGGAGCAAGCTGTCCCATCACCTCCGGAGCAGGATGGAGGTGGCAAAGGAGCTCTCCCGGGGGAAAATCCCCGTAACGATACTGAGGGCGGCCGTGATCATCGGCTCGGGGAGCGCCTCGTACGAGATCATCAAGCACATCGTTCTGCGACTGCCGATCA
>CBFCXB010000173.1:0-6005 GCA_965601905.1 uncultured bacterium
CTCCGGCCCCGGCCCTTCGCAGCCGCTCCGCCTCCTCCATGAAGGTCACGTACCGGTGCTTCAGCTCGTAGAATCCGTGCCACCACGCGTAATCGGGCGCCATCATGGCGGCCCCCATCCGCGCGCGCCTCCCCTCGTGATGCCAGAACTCGTAGAACTCCCACTCGAGCTTCTCGTCGAAATACGACTCGCGTGAGAGGAGACCGTCTTCGTAGAGTGCCGTGAGGGTACGATGAACCGGTGCGTAGTAAATCTCATTGTAATTCGCGATAATGGAATCGAGATTGACGAAATGCCCGCTCACCCACTCACCCGAGTGGCACTGGCTGCACACTCCCCGCATCTTTTCCCGTTCCTCCCGCCAGTCGGTCGCGGCGCGAAACGGCGCGAAATCCGACGGACGCACCGTCAGCGGGGCTTGGAGCTCCCACGAGAGCCGCTCGGTGACATCGTGCGTCCGAGCAACGCCCGGCGCCTCGGACATGTGGCAACCCGCGCAGGTCGGCGCCCGGTAATCCCTCCCCGCGATCCAGCGCATATCGTCGGTCCGCCAGTGCCACGAATCCCCCTCGGCGTGATAGATCGTACCGTGTTTGGACTCGTTGTAGATCTCGATCTGCGGATGGTCGGGGCCGAGATGGCACTGATCGCATGCTTCGGGTTTACGTGCCTCGACGAGCGAGAACCGGTGGCGCGTGTGGCAGCTCGTGCAACTCCCGAGGCTGCCGTCGGGATTCACCCGCCCGACGCCGACGTTCGGCCAGGTACCATCCACCGGCTTCCCGCCCGCGAACTCGACGGCGCTGCCGTGGCACGCGTAGCATCCGGTGGCACGCTCGATGCGGTTGTTCATACCGTGCTGGATCCATTTGTCGATCCGGTCGATGATCTCGATCGTGTGCGCGTGCTTGCTCAGAGCGTACTGCTCCACCTCGTCCGGATGGCACCCGCTGCAGCGGGAGGGTGTGACGAGCACGGTGACGGGAACGGGGCTGTTCTCGCGGTGAATCGCGCTGACCGTAACATCCGATGAATCGGCCGCCCGATGGCAGTCGCGACAGCTCACACCGACCTTGGCATGGATGCTCCGTTGCCAGTCATGGTAGATGCCGGGATGGACCGACTCGTGACATTCGATACAGGACGCCTCGCCGGCTGTCCGGCCGAGCACATCCGGCGGGCGAACGACGGGGAATCCCCACAGCCAGCTACTCACGCAGGCGAGTATCAAAAAGATGATGACGAGATTCACGTACGCCATCACGATGAAGACCTTCCGCGTCGCGCTGAATGACTCCCGCGGCGTTTCCCCCTCCGCGAGTCTCGCGACGACGGGATAGTTCTCGAGCACTTCTTCTCCGTGCGGCGCGCCCTCGAGATCGCCGGTCAGATCTCCTCCCGCCGCGTGCTTCTTGAAATGCTCGCCGTCCGCCCACCGCTCGCTCCCGGTGACATCGTAGACGGTGTCATTGAACAGGATGTATGCAGGCCTCCCGTCCTTACCGTCGAAGCGCGGCAGCGACTGGCGTGTGATCTCCGTATTCTTTCCGACCGGCCGCTTGCCCCGTACCTCCTCCCGCATCTTCCGGTGGATGATAGTGACGGCACAGATGCCCATCGTGACCATGATCCCGAACAGTATCAATTTCGCGAGAAGCAGAACGCCGAAATGGCTCCGCGTGAGCGCGGAAACCGAATCGATCCGGTACCAGGCGAGGTAGACGCCGGAGGCCGTGAGCGCCGCCATGCAGCTCAGGCCGAGGACCCGTTCCCCACGCGGTATGCCGCCGACGAGGCGCGACGGCCGCACGAAGATGTGCACGTAGAAGATCGTCCCCACGAATATCGACGCAACAACGAGGTGTACGTACCCGAGTATGCTGCGGAGCGCCCGGTGCAGCGGCGTGCTCAAACGGTGCGCCCTGTCGAGAATCCGCTCGGGAATCGGATACCGGTAGTCGTTCCGCACGTACGCGAGGCCGACCGGATTCAGGGGCCCGCCAGCCGGACGCCGGTGACAGAATGAACACCCCTTTCCCGTCCGCCCGGCGAATTCCTCGGTCGCATTGCAATCGATCCGGCAGGCGCAGGCGAGCAGGACAAATAGAACGGCGACGAAGATCGCTTTCCGTGAATTCACGTAACCCCCCGTTGTGAACACGCGTGCAACAGATACGATCCCGTCAACACCGCACCGCACCGTACAAGAGCCTAACCGCTGCCAAACCCCCTGTCAAACGATTGCTAGAACGCCTGTCCCACATTGAAGTAAACCTCGCTCCACGGTTCTCCCTCCCTGCGATCCGCATTGATCCCCCAGTCGCAGCGCACGATGCCGATCGGTGTGTTCGCGCGCACGCCGATCCCGAAGCAGGACCGGACATCCTTGAAAGAGACCGATTCGGCGTCCGGCCAGACCGCACCGGCATCTATGAAGAAAACGCCGCCGATCATTTTATACAGCGTCTGCCGCACTTCCAGTACGTTCCAGACGATCTTGAAATTTCCGCCGACCGGCGTCCCGTTTGCATCGAGCGGTCCGACCGTGCGGTACCCGAATCCGCGGAGGGAATTCGGCCCGCCAGCGTAAAAGCGTTCGTTCAATGGAACCGTTCTCGACTCGCCGAATACATCCATCCAGCCTGTATCGAGGGCCGAGGCGATGACCGTCGAGCCCCGTAGGGGGAAGAACCGTTTCAACCGAAAGAGGATTCGCCAGAAATCCTCGGAACCCCGGAGAAACGATCCCGCGAGCTCGCTGCTCCATT
Source organism: uncultured bacterium (assembly GCA_965601905.1). Lineage (GTDB taxonomy): Bacteria > Krumholzibacteriota > Krumholzibacteriia > Krumholzibacteriales > Krumholzibacteriaceae > DATKWS01. Next base: position 2,769 of record CBFCXB010000173.1, read on the forward strand.
CGATGTACGAGCCGCTGCGCGCATTGAACAGGTTGTCCCTCGTGTCGTAGATCATGGTGAGCGCGAGGCTGCGTATATCGATCTGGAGCTGGCCGGGCAAGTTGAGCACCGTGATCCGCTCCACATCGGAGTTCTCGTACCGGTACGTGAGTGATGCGTTCGACCGTTTCCCGAAACCGCGTCCGAACACGATCCGGCCGCCGATGCGCTCGAGGTCGTACCCGGGCTCTTCACGGTACTCGTAGAGGGCGTTGACATCGGTGCGCCATCTGAGACCGAACGTCCGGGGCTCGGTGAACGACGCCTCACCGCCGTAGCCGATGAAGCTCACCTTCCCCGAGAGCCCGACCTTGCGCGCCGTGCCGGCGAGATTGTTGTTGACGATCTCGACCCTGGTTCGCCCCTTTTCGACGGATCCGTAACCGACATACATGTTGAGCTCGATCGATTCGTTTTCCTTTATATCGACGACTACATCCTTTATGCCCGCATCCCCGTCCCCGGACGACTCGGGCCTGATGAACACACTCCGGAACAATCCCGTCATGTAGAGACGGCGTTGTGACTCGAGCAGGCCGGCGTAGCCGGCCACGTCCCCCGACCGGAGGAGCATCTCGCGCATCACCACATGCGGCCGGGTCTTCTCGAGACCTTCGAGACGGTACCGGCCGATGCGTGACTGTGCCTTCTCATCGATGACGAAATCGATCAGCGCGCGGTGCGTCTCGGCATTGACGCGGATGTCGGGATCGACCGCGGCGTCGAGATACCCCCGATTCGCATACAACGAGAGAATCGAGAAAACGGCGTCCTGCACCTTTCTGCGTTTGAACGGATCGCCCCGGCCGATCCCGATGCGCCCGGCGAGCACGCTGTCGCCGAACACAGACGTGCCGAAAATGCCGACGCCCTCCACGCGCGTCAGCTCACCCTCCGAGATCTCCACCGTCACGGCGACACGGCGCTCCGTCGAGTCCGCCTCCACGGAGGATGCCGTGACCGCCGCCTCGAGATAGCCGTTTTGCTGGTAGAACAGGACAAGGTTTTTCAGATCCTCCTCGAAAACCTCCGGAACGAAGGGTGACCGGGAAAAAAATCCCGACGGCCGCGTCACCATGACGCGCAGGAGCCTCTTGTCGCTGAAGACCTCGTTCCCCTCGATGGCGACCGAATCCACTTTGAATCGAGTGGACGCCGCTGCGTCCGCAGCGCACGCCGCCAGCGCGAGCGATGCGACACAGAGCAGCCATATGGTTCGGGCTCGCGTCATTTGAATTTCAATCCGTATTTCAGATCAATCCCGGAGCGCCCGAGCTGATCCGTCTCCCCGATGAGGGAGAATCGTCCGGTCAGCCGGTAATCGAGCTGGATGTTATGCTCGTTGAGATGTCCGATATTCGTCCGGTACGTAATCTCGACCCTGTCCGAGAAACGCTTCGCGGCGAGGAGCTCCGGCCCCCACGAATCATCGAAGCGGAAGAGATTTCCCTCGATCGATATCTGATCCAGGCCGAGCAATCCGCCGACGTTGCGGGCTACGTACGAAGAAACACGCTGACTGGTGAGGGCCTGCGCACGTTCCAGCAGCACGCCGCGTAGCGAGGTGTCCTCGCCCGTTTCGGCCGTGCCGGTAAGCTCGGTACGGGTCACGCCGAGTGCGAGGAGCGTCACGATGTCGGGACGCTCAAGCGGCGGGTCGGAAACCAGGGTCGTCACCGCCTCGTCGAGCGGACCGCGAACGGTGAGTATGATACGATACATTTTCATCTCCATCGCCCTGTAGGACTTCACCGTCGCGCGGGCCTCGATATCGATGAGCGGGTTGAGACGGTCGGGATCGATGAAGTCCACCACACCGCGCTCGATGCTGAACTTCCTGTCGAGAAACAGAACGTATCCCTTGACGACGGTCAACCGCCCCGACATGTTCGGCCGGGCGGGATTCCCGGAAACATTGAGCTCGGGATGCACCCGCAGGCGGGCGAGGTTGTTGTCGATCCAGATGTCGTCGCCCTCGCGCAACCGGACGTTCAGCCGGGTTCTCGCGAGAAATGGCGGCGGCTCGCGATCCGGTTTCTCGATGGACCGCGTGAAGGGAAGCACCGATTGGGGCTTGAAATTCGCGATGAACCGCGTCTCGCCGAGCACGATGTCGCCGTTCAGGATGTGGTTCGCATCGACGGTCCGGTACGTGAGCCGCGCCGACTGCAACCGCAGCTCGATTTTTTTCGGAACATTGACATGGAGCCTGTCCGCCGCGAGGCGCAGGTCAACGCGATCGATATTGCTTCCACGGTGCGTGAGGGAGCCTCCCGCCGTGATCAAACCCCCACCGACGCTAACCGCGAGCGTATCGATCATGAGTGTGCGGCGGTCGAACATAATCACCGCCGTGCCGTTCGTGACTGGTTGTCCCAACCCCGCGTGATACAGTGAGAGACCACGGATCGAAATGCGCCCGTCGACGTTCGGCATATGCGGCGTCCCGTAGAGCTTCAGCTCGCCGTCGACTATGCCGGCCAGCCGCTCCAGGCCTGAAACGAACGGTTGGACCAGCGAGAGGTTTACCCCGTCGATGCGCGCAGCGAATGAGACCGAATCCGCGGCCATGAATCCTTCGCCCTCGAGCACTCTCGATCCGCCGAGGTCCAGTTCGACCTGTGCCTCGATGTGCCGTCTGCCATCATGCGCGGTGCCGCCAGCTCCCGCGATGACGAACCGGCCACGCGCGAGAAACGGCGTCTCATCGAGAAGCCCGGCCAGACTGTGCACGGTAATGGTGGAATCCTCAAGCGCCGCGGTACATTCGAGCTCCCGGATCTCCGGCGCCTTGGCATGCATCTGGATGCTTCCGCCCCGTACGACGAGCGATCCCAAGGGGCGGGGTGCGGCCACCGTGCCGTCCCATGCAATGTCGAACGAGCCCGAGCCGCGCACCGCCATCACCGGTGCGAGTACCGGATCGAGAAGACCGAGATCGAAATCGCTGCCGGAAATCCTGCCACTGAACGGGCTCTCGCGTGAGATCGTGAAACCTCCGCGCTCGTTTCTCGCGAGTCTCAGTTCCGCCGTGACCCGCGTTCGATGCCCCCCGTCGTGAATGTCGAGCCCGCGCACGGCGATGGCGCGCCCGGCGAGTGAAACCTCACCGGAGAGCGAATCGACCGCGAAACGGCTGAAATGGGGCCTCCGCATACTGAAACGGAGAGAAAGGCGAGGGTCGGAGAAACTGCCTCC